>CAMWQK010000049.1 GCA_947176445.1 uncultured Clostridia bacterium
ATCTGCGTTATGATCTGCCGCCAGCGCGTGCCGGAGTACGAGTTCTCGCGCGCGCGGGAGGCGTTGTGCTTGCCGATCGCGATCACTGCGCGAATGCCCAGCTTCTCCGCCTCGATACACACGTCGAGATTGTCCTCCACAAGAACGGTGATGCCGTGCGCGGCGCAATAGCGCGCCTTGTCCTGAAAGGAGATGTCGGCGACGATCCCGTCGTAGGGAATACGCCGCTTTTCCAGCCAGTCGCGGCTAAGCTTTTCGGGGTTGCCGAACCAGTCCTTCTGCCGCGCCGTTAAGATGATAATTTCATGCCCTTCCTTCTGGAGCGCCGCAAGCGCCTCGCGTGCGCCCTGACGTGCGGGCGCATCGGTAAAGACGGTGATGCCCCCGTCGTGCATGAATTTGCGTACGTCCTCCGCGCCCCAATCGAACGTGCCTAAAAACGTCGCCGAATTTTCGTCCTTTACATGGAAGGGCAGTCCTCTGCGCTCGATGTAAGCGCTCGCTCTGCTCACTCGGTCGACAACGTTGAGCGTATCGTCGATGTCCACTGCAATTTTCATCTATTCACTCCTCCTCTCATAGAGTTTTTTCTACTGTCTTAACTTTCTTCTCAGTTCTGCGATCGCTTCGCGGATCTCGATCGCCCGCTCGAAATCGAGCTGCGCCGAAGCAACCTTCATGAGCGCCTTCAACTTTTCGATTTCCTCGGGAATATCTTTGAGCTTGATATCGTCCGTCTTCTTCGCCTTGCCCGTGATGTTGAGCGTAGACTTGACTTCCTTGATGATCGTCTTCGGAACGATGCCGTGCGCCTTATTGTATTCGTCCTGTATCCTGCGTCTGCGGTTGGTCTCGCCGATGGCGCGCTGCATGCTGCCTGTCTCCTCGTCGGCATACATGATGACCCGCCCCTCGGCGTTACGCGCAGCGCGCCCGATCGTCTGCACGAGCGAGGTCTCACTGCGGAGGAACCCCTCCTTGTCCGCATCGAGAATGGCGACGAGCCGTACCTCGGGAAGGTCGAGCCCCTCGCGGAGCAGGTTGATCCCGCACAGGACGTCGAACTCTCCGCCGCGAAGCCCGTTGACGATGTCGATACGCTCCAACGTATCGATATCGGAGTGCATATAGCGCACCTTCACGCCGTTCTCTTTCAGATAGTCGGTGAGGTTCTCCGCCATGCGCTTGGTGAGCGTAGTGACGAGCACCCGCCCGCCCGCCTTTACGACGGTGCGAATCTCGGATAAAAGATCGTCGATCTGCCCCTTCGTCGGACGCACTTCCACGGGGGGATCTAAAAGCCCCGTCGGGCGAATGAGCTGTTCGACAACCTGCCCCGCCTGTTCGAGCTCATACGGCGCAGGCGTTGCCGAGACGCAGATGAGCTGGGGCACGCGCTCGTCGAACTCCTCAAATCGCAAGGGGCGGTTGTCGAACGCGGCGCGCATGCGGAAGCCGTATTCGACGAGGTTGGTCTTTCGCGCATAGTCGCCGTTATACATGGCGCGGATCTGTGGAATGGTCATATGGCTCTCGTCGATAAAGACGATGAAATTTTTAGGGAAATAGTCGAGCAGCGTGAACGACGGCTGACCGGGGCTCCGCCCGTCGAAGTAGCGGGAGTAGTTCTCCACGCCCGAACAGTAGCCGATCTCACGCAGCATTTCGAGATCGTGCTGCGTGCGCTGGGAGAGCCGCTGCGCTTCGAGGAGCTTGCCCGCGTCCTCAAACGCCTTGACTTCGCCCTGCAGATCCTCCTCGATCATGGAGAGCGCGGAGGCGAGCCGCTCGCTCCCCACCGCATAGTGGCTGGCGGGGAAGATGACCGCGTGTTTGAGCGCGGAGATGACCTTGCCCGTGACCACGTCCTCTTCGCCGATCGCCTCGATCTCGTCGCCGAAGAACTCGACGCGGATGGCAACCTCGGAGTTGGATGCGGGGAAAATCTCCACCACGTCCCCGCGCACGCGGAAGGTGGAGCGCTTGAAGTCCATGTCGTTGCGGGAATAGTGAATTTCCACGAGTCGGCGAAGCAGCTCGTCGCGGCTCAGCTCCTGCCCCGGGCGCAGAGAGATGCCGAGGCGGAAGAACTCCTCGGGCGCGCCCAAGCCGTAGATACAGGACACCGAGGAGACGACGATGACGTCGTCCCGCTCGCCGAGCGAACAGGTGGCGGCGTTGCGGAGCTTATCGATCTCGTCGTTCATGGAGAGATCTTTTTCGATATACGTATCCGTCGAGGGAATGTAGCTCTCGGGCTGGTAATAGTCGTAATAGGAGACGAAGTATTCCACGCGGTTGTTCGGGAAGAACTCACGGAACTCGTTGCACAGCTGCGCGGCAAGCGTCTTATTGTGCGCGATGACGAGCGCGGGGCGTCCGACGTTTTTGATGACGTTCGCCATCGTGAATGTCTTACCGCTGCCCGTAACGCCGACGAGCACCTGCGTTCTCACCCCGTCCAAAACTCCCTGCGTGAGTTTTTCGATCGCCTGCGGCTGATCGCCCGTCGGCTCAAACGGAGATTGCAGTTGAAAGGGAAAATGATCCATGAGACCTCTGTGTTTCGAACGATTTGTTTTGAAATGGCATCAAAACAAATCGTTCGAGGAATGTATCTCGCTTGCTGAGCTTAGGTTATCGTCATTCCTCATCAATTAACAACAAGCCAAAAGTTTTTGGCAAATTGGGGCGTGCTGCGGAAAAGCGTGGTTTCCCTTGCACCGTTATTTTGGAATGAGGGAATGGCGGAATGGTGCTTTGATACAATAATAGACACAAACAAACGTTTGCGTCTATTTTACCGCAAAAAAACTGCGCTGTCAACTGTTTTAAGTAAAAATTGCCTTCAAAATGAGACCGATCGCAAAGGACAGAACGGCGGTCGCAACCGTGATGCCCAGCTTGATATATAAGCCGCGCTTCCGCTGCGTATCCGACCGCTTATAGGCAAGCCCCGAGGGTTTGAGATGTATGACGTACATCTTCTCCCCCTTCCGATCGGAGGCGATGAGCTCGAAATAGCCGTCAAGTTCGAGGGCGCGGAGCACCCCTTCGAGCTTTTCTTCATCATAATTTTCTTTGGGCGGGAGCAACGCTATGATCTCGTACGGGGAGACAAGCACCTGCTCCTTGCCGTCTGCAAGCGTGAACACCGCGTTCATCACTTCGTCCTCTCGCTTATTCAGTTTATCGTTCAGCATAACAATATCCTTTTATCCTATCAATGTCGTCAGAAGCCAGGCGCAGACGGAGCCGATGAACGCGCCGAAAAACGCGCCGAGCGCCGTCATGAGCACGATGTCACGGCGGCGACGGAATGCGTCGCTCTTCTGCTCTTTGACCGATTCGAAGTACGTTCTTCCCTCGGGCAGCGGACACAGACAGTACACTCCCTCTTCCGCATACTTTACGTCGATGAGTCTGTGTTCTTTGAGATAGCCGAGGCACTGTCCCAGCCCGTCACCGTCCATCTTCAGCTTCTGGGGAAAGCAGCCGAGCAGTTCGTCCTGTTCGACGATCTTATAGCTCCCCTCGCTGCACAGCTCGTTGATTTTGTTGAGAAGATACGTTGTACGCTTGTCCATCATATGTTATACTCCGAGTGCGCGAATGGGATTATCTACATAGAATGCGCGGGCGAGCGGCGAAGAACAGAACGCGTCGGAAAGATTGCTGAAAAGATCGGCGGGAATCACATTTGCGACCGTCTCGGGAAGCTCGACCGTCATGACCGTATACACACCGAAGTTGATCCCGCACAAAACCGCCACGGTGACCGTACAGAAGATAATCGTCATGATCGCCCCGTCGATAAAGCGGAGCGGGCGCACCTTGTCGATCTGCTTGACGAGCAGATGAATGAGAAAATGCAGCAGCATGGTAGCGGCAACGAGCACGATACAGCAGAGCAGATAGGTAATGCCGTAACCGAGGATATACGAAAGGAACAGCCCGAGCGAGGAGAACGCCCCCGCAAGCATGTTTGCAAAGCTCGAAAGGAAGGACAGACGGAACATGAGAATGACGCTGAGCACCGCGACCCCGAACACGAGCGCAACGGTGAGGAGCGACCACAGGCTGCGCAGAAGTCCCAGCTTATACCCGCCCTTGACCGCCGCCACGAGCATACTGACGATGAGAAGATCGAGCACGTGCGGCGCACAGATCTCCGTCCAGAAGGAGTTTAAGAACAGCTCGCCGAGCGCGTCTGCGCCCGCCATATGGTAGACGAATACGAGCCCCGCCCCGCCGAGCGCGAGCAGCGGCACGAGGAAATTGAGCGCCGCCATAAACATGCCCAACACGTGATCGATGATACGGAAAACGAGATTTGCGCGGCGCGGACGTCTGCGGAAGTACCAGCGCAACAGTCCGCCGAGGAGCATGACCGCGATCGCAATGCCGATCGTGCCGCCTACGATAATCGCAAACCCGCCGATCCCCTCGCTGGGAATGAGGGAGAGCAGGATCGTTCCGCCGAAGATGAGAAGCACCTGCGCGCCCGTCCACTTGATGCGCGAGAAGCGGGCGATCCAGCCGTAGGAAAACAACGCAAGCACAGCTACGCCCACCGCGATCAGTCCGATCAGCAGAGGCGTAGAGATGAGAAGTTGGTTCAAAAGTTGCGTCATGTTTCCTCCGACGGCGATATCCGCCAAATTATTTGTTGAAGTTATCCTTTAAGGAGACGATCTCCGAGAGAACGAGCTTTCCGTTTTCCGTGCACTTTTTGTAATAACCCGTGCGCATGAGCTGGAACGCCGTTCCGTCCGTGACCGTCGCAAGATAGGGCTCTGCCTTGCCCTCTATAATATGCTCGCTATCGAGATTGAGCCGCTCGGTAAAATCCTGCCCCGCGTAGTCCGCGTCGTTGAGGAGGTGATCGTACCTGCGGATCTCCGCGTCGAGCGCGGTCTCCGCATTCACCCAGTGCACGACGCCCTTCGCCTTGATCCCGCTGTGGTCGTCACCGCTGCGAGACTCGGGCACATAGGTGCACTTGACTTCCGTAACGTTTCCGTCCTTGTCCGTGACCGCCTCGTCGCAGCGCACGATGTAGGCGTTTTTGAGGCGCATATATCCGCCGATCTTGCCGCGGAAATACTTGGGCGGAGGATCGAGCGAGAAGTCGCTCTTTTCGATGTAGAGCGTCTTGCCGAAGGTGATTTTACGCGTGCCCGCTTCGGGATCGGTCTGGTTGATATCGAACTCCACCTCCTCCGAGCCTTCGTAGTTGGTGATCGTGAGTTTTAAGGGGTCTGTGACGACCATGGCGCGGGGGGCGTGCGCGTTGAGGTAGTCGCGGACGACCGCCTCGAAGTAGCCGATCTCGCACTCCGAATTTGCCTTGGCAACGCCTGCGCGCTCGCAGAAATCGCGGATCGCCGCCGCGGGGATCCCGCGGTTGCGCAGCCCTGCGAGGGTGGGCATTCTCGGGTCGTCCCAGCCGTGCACGGAGTGCTCCTCGACGAGTTTTTTAAGGTACCGCTTGCTCATGACGAGGTTGGTGAGATTGAGCCGCGCAAATTCGATCTGACGGGGCTTGGGGTCGAAGCCGAGGCTGTAACCGACCCAGTCGTAGAGCGGGCGGTGATCCTCGAATTCAAGCGTACACAGCGAGTGCGTGACCCCCTGCAAATAGTCGCAGATGGGGTGCGCATAGTCGTACATGGGATAGATGCACCACTTGTCGCCCGTGCGGTGATGGGTGGCGCGTAAAATGCGGTAGATGACGGGATCGCGCATGTTGACGTTGGGCGATGCCATGTCGATCTTCGCGCGGAGACACTTTTCCCCGTCGGCATACTTGCCCGCCTTCATCTCGCGGAAGAGCTGCAAATTTTCCTCCACGGGGCGGTTTCTGTACGGGCTCTCCTTGCCCGGCTCGGTGAGCGTGCCGCGCGTCTCGCGGATCTCGTCCGCACTCAGATCGCACACGAACGCCTTGCCCTCTCTGATGAGCCGCTCCGCGTAGTCGTAAATCGTATCGAAGAAGTCGGAGGCGTATACCTCCTTCACCCAGGAGTAGCCCAGCCAATGAATATCCGCGCGGATCGCGTCTACAAACTCCGTCTTTTCCTTGGAGGGATTGGTATCGTCGAAGAAGAGGTTGCACTTGCCGTTATACTTATTCGCCGTGCCGAAGTTGACGAACATGCTCTTCGCATGCCCGATATGCAGATATCCGTTGGGCTCGGGCGGGAAACGCGTCTGGATCGCGCTCACCTTGCCATTCTTCAAGTCCTCTTCAACGATCTGCTCGATAAAATTAGCCGCTTCCGCCATGATAAAACCCTACCTCCTTGGTGCAAACTTCGGGCGATGATATGCAAAATCAAGGAGTAGCCTGCCTATCTCCTTTTGTTCTGCTCGTTCTTTGCTGAAATTATACTACAATTATACCATGTTTTTCTGTAAAATGATAGTTTTTCGCGGGATCTTCTCCTAAAAAACCATGAGATTTTTTTACCAATCCCATGAAAAACACACTCACTCGCCGATATGTGATATATTTTTCAAATAATTAACTTCGTCAGGAAGAGAGTATGTCGATAAATCGACGCCTTTTGCAAGATACGTCCTCTCAGCATAT
>CAMWQK010000050.1 GCA_947176445.1 uncultured Clostridia bacterium
CAAAAACTCGGGCGACGGCGTGCCGTCGTCCGCCGTGTACAGCGGAATAAGCGACTTATCGTAGCCGGGCGAACCGTTGGGCTTCAAGTTGAAGGGCGTATCGGTATCCGAGACCTTGTCTGCAATAACGCGCGTATTCGAAATCGCCTGCGGAAGGTTCGGGAAGAGTGCCGCCATCTCGTCGCCCGATTTCATATAGAACTCGTGGGTAGACATCTTCATGCGCGCGGGATCGTCGAGCGTCTTCTTCATCTGAATGCACATGAGGACGTCCTGCATCTCCCAGTCCTCTTTTTTGAGGTAGTGCACGTCGTTGGTGGCGACGAGCTGGATGCCCGTCTCCTCCGAAATGCGCACAAGATGCGGCAAAATCTGCTTCTGTTCGGGAATGCCGTGATCCTGAATTTCGATATAGAAATCCTCGCCGTAGATCTCCTTCATTTCGAGCGCAAACTTCTTCGCGCCCTCGTAGGCGCCCGCCATCAGAAGGCGCGGCAACCGCCCCGCAAGGCATGCGGAGAGACAAATGACGCCCTCCGAATGATCTTTGAGCGTTTTATAGTCGATGCGCGGACGGTAATAATAGCCGTCAACGAACGCCGTGGAGTCCATCTGTACGAGGTTGACGTACCCTGCCTTGTTCTTGGCGAGCAAAATGAGGTGATCGGCCTGCTGGCTGTTCTTGACCTTATAGTCATCCACGACATAGAACTCGCAGCCGACGATATATTTGATCCCGTGCTTTTTGCACTCCTCGGCAAAGTAGAGCGAAGAATACATATTGCCGTGATCGGTGACCGCCACGGCATTGATGTTGTTTGCGACGCAGTGTTCGATGAGCTCGTCCACCTTCACCGCCCCGTCGAGCAGACTGTATTCCGTGTGAAGATGTAAGTGCACAAAATCCGTCATTCCCCTCTCTCCTCGCTTTTGTAAATTTCCATGAGCTTGCGCATGCGGTGATTGCAGCAGCTCTTCGAAATATCCAGCCCCGCAGCAAGCTCTTCGAGCGACTGCGTCGGATATTTCAGCCGCCGCATGGCAAGCGTATATAAAGGCTCTTCGAGCCGCCCCAAAATTCCCTTCTCTTTGAGCGCCGTGATTGCAAGAATTTGCTTCGCGCTCGCGATTGCCGCCCTGTCCGCATTGCCCGAAAAACAGTTGCCGACGCGGTTTTCGCGGTTGCTCTCTTCCCGCGCCTCGGTCAGCTGTTCGAGCTTTTTGAGCGCCGACGACGCGCCCGTGAGCGATAAAAAGTCGCTGATCGCCTCGCGACTCTTGCTGTATACGACGAACTTTTCGCCCCGCTTCACCGTCCGCGCGAGGATTTCCACGCGTTCGAGAAGTTCGAGCGTCTCCTCGGCGATCCCCTCGTCCTCAAAGATGACTTCGAGGTGATACCCCGTCTTCGATCCGCTCCGCGGCAGGGTGCAGCTCCCGCTCCCCAAAAAAGCGCAGCGGATGAACGTGAGCGTCTCCTCATCGCCGTGAATGAGCCCGATGACGCCGCCGTCGGCAATCTGTCCGTTCGCACCGACATAGAAGCCGCATGCCTCCAAAATCTCTTCGGCACGCTGCCCAACACAGCGGAACGTCAGCTTGTCCCGCGAGCGCTTGGGGTCGTATACCGCCTCTTTCAGCTCCGTTCTTACACCGAACCGTGCCTCGACGATCCCCGCAAAATACTCCGCAATGCGCTCCTGTTCTACCGAAAATTCAAAGCCTGCGCCGCCTGCTCCCGCCACGGCGCGCCCGCACGTTCTGAGAAAGGCAGAGACCGCTGCGGTCTGTTCTCTCTCCGTATTCGGCGGAATGCTCAACAGCTCCCGCTTGATTTCCCAGGTAAAATTTGCCACTTGCGCACCTAATTCATCGATTTATGTCTGACATAATACTGTGTTTCGTCGTTAAAATACCGTTTTACTCAAAATAATTATAATTTTTTACGCTTATATTCCGCCAGACGGAAATTCGGAAGCCGACCGTCGATGTTGTCGATCCGATCGAGCGGGATCCCCACCCGCATGATCTGCTCCTCGGCAAGTTTGCAATCTCCGATACGGGAAATGGAATGTGCGTCCGAATTGACGACGAAGCGCACCCCCGTCTTCTCCACTTCATAGAGTTCATCGTCGGTCAGATGGTTCTTCTTGGAATTGAGCTCCATATACGTTCCGTAATCACGGCACGCCTTCGCCACCTCTACCGCGTCGGCAAAGCACTGGAAGTTGACGTGCGTGACGACGTCTATGGGATTGCGCTTGATCGCGTTGATATAGGCGGAAGTCGTATCCTTGACGAGCTGCTTCGAGGGCTTGAGAAAGGTCTTGTTCTTGATATAGTTTCCCGCGCCCAGATGCCACAGATCGCGCAGAGACGCGTATTTGACGAGGATATGCACGCCGCAGAGGTATACATCGAAGTCTTTGAAGTCCTCAGGTCGCAGATCGCACTCCCCTTCGTAGCCGCGGATATTGCTCTCAATCCCGACGAGCACGCGCATGCCCGTCTTTTCCTCCGCTTCGCGGATCTCCTTGATGAACCGCTCCTTCTCCCTGCGCTTGATGCCGAAGCAGAGATGGGAAAACCCATGCTCGCTGATGGCAACTTCTTTGAGTCCGATCTCTTTTGCACGCAACGCGTTCTCTTCGATTTTGTTTTTTCCGTCCGAATACGTCGTGTGCGTATGATAATCGGCAGTCAGTTTCATCTTGTAACTCTCCAAAGGGCGTTCGCCCTCCCATATGTATTTACGGAATGCGCCTGATTTCCTCGCGGAGCGCAATTCCCCTCTTTTCAAAGACCGTATTTTTTATTCGCTCAATCAGCCGCGCAACGTCCGCAGCCGTCCCGCCGCGGTTGATGATGAAGTTCGCATGCACGTCCGAGACGGTCGCCCCGCCCTCTCGCGCGCCCTTCAAGCCGCATTCGTCGATGATCTTCCCCGCAGAATACCCTTCGGGATTGACGAACACACAGCCCATGCTGCGCCCCTTGGGAAGGTGCGCCCGTCGCGCGCGGTATATTGCCGCCTCACGGAGAATGTGTCCGCTCTCCGATACAGCGCCCTTCAATCCGACTCCGAGCACGACCGCGCCGTGCAAAAATAAGCTGTCTTTTAAGGAAAAGGCGCACTCTTTCTCACTCAATCGCACCAGATCGCCCTCGATTTCCGCGTCTACATAGCTGACAACGTCGGAAAAATGCCGCACGGCGATCCCCGCGTTCATAGCTGTTCCCCCGCCGACCGTCATCGGAATGCCCGTAAACGGTTCAAACCCGCCGATTTCAAAGGCGCGGCAGGCACGCAGGAGCGCACCGCCCGTCACGCCCGTCTCGGCGTAAACGGTATCCTGCCCCGTCCGCTCGATGCGGGAAAGCGAGCAAAACCGCACGACAACGCCATCGAAATCTTCGTCCTGCGGGAGCACGTTCGCACCCGCGCCCAAAATGCAGTACGGAATGCCGAAGTCCTTCAAAAAAGAGATCAAACGCACCGCCTCGGCGAAATATTTGGGATAGGCGGCAACTTCGGCGTATCCGCCGCAGCCGATCGTCGTATGCCGCGCAAACGAAAACCTGCGCTCTATATCGAGCAGCGGAAACCTCTGTTGAATCAGGGTAAATATATCCAAATTACGCTCCTTACATTCTACCACAATACGGCGAAAAACTCAAACGTTTTGCAAGAATTTTAAGATGTTTTCCTTATCTTCTTTGCGGCGTGCAAGCTCCTTGAGTTCGTCGAGCGCACTGCGCGAAGAGAACGCACTCACCGTCCGCTCCGCGCGGTCCAGTTCGCCCACCGAATACATGCCGATCTGATGGAGTGTTCCCTGTATCTCGGCGGATAAGAGCGTCTCCAAAAAAGCAAAACAGTCGGTGCGCTTTTCGGAAGAGAGCACGGAGATATATTGATAGAGATCGCAGTAGGCGGGCAGATCCTTTTTATAGACCTGCGCCCCGCGCGATTCGAACCGACACGCATCGCGCTGCGTACCGAGGAGATATCGGAAATCCCCGTTGAGGAAACCGACGTACGCCGTGAGCGAATCCATCTCCTCGCCCTCAATCTCCGCAAGCGCAGCCGAAACCTGCGGGAGATTGCTGCCGCCGCAGGAGATGACCGTGCTCCCCGCCGCAGAGAAATCCTCGGACAGCGAATAGAGCGCGTACTCGCCCCTGCACCAGGGCACGGCAAGGCACCCCGCGTCCGTGCGTCCGCCCGCGAACTCGTACGGGAGCGGCAGTGCGTATTCGGGCGCGAGGTCGAAACCGACCCCATAGGAGACGATATCGGGCGTCTGACCGCTCCCGAACGCCTCCTCCGCGCCCTCGCAGGTCATCGAGGTAATGAGATAGTATACGTTCTGATCGCGTTTACTTACCTGTCGCGCAACGTTCTTCAAAAATGCCGTACGCGAGCCCTTTCCGCCCTCGAACGTGTCGATATTCCAGATGCGCACGACGCGCTTCTGCACCTCTGCGACCGCCTCACGCGGATAGAGTGCAACGCCGATGAGCACCGCAACCGACAGTAATCCCAACATGATACAACGAATGATTTTCAACTTTTTCACGCATTATTATATGCGTTCGTTGGCGCGGTTCATACATGGGACAATAAAAATAGGAGGACGCAATTTAGCGTCCTCCCCGTTCGGATTTCCCGAAGTTTGTTCGAAAAATACGAACTCTATCTGCAAGCGTTTCCGCTGACAGTAAGAGTTTGTATCCGATTTATAAATTTATACGTTTGCTTAGTCCTCTTCGTCCTCTTCGGGAAGCTCGACGTTGTGGTATACGTCCTGCACATCGTCGTTCTCCTCGAGCTTGTCGAGCATCTTCTTGAACGTTTCAAGCTTATCCACATCGAGCGTGATCTTGTTCTGCGGGATCATAGAGATTTCCGCTTGCAGGAAGTTCAAGCCCTTCTCTTCGAGGTACTTGCGCGCCGCCGAAAACTCGGAGACGGGCGTATAGATCTCAAATGCGTCCTCTTCGGTGATAACGTCCTCCGCGCCCGCCTCGATGGCGTACTCGGTGACCTCGTCCTCGCTCAGCCCGGGCGTGCGCTCCACCGCGATATAGCCCTTCGTATCGAACATGTACGAGACGCAACCGGTGTTGCCGAGCGAGCCGCCGTGCTTGCTCATGATCGCGCGGACGTCGCCCGCCGTACGGTTGATATTGTCGGTCAGCGTCGTGATGATGACGGCTGCGCCGCCCACGCCGTATCCCTCGTAGGTGAGTTCCTTATACTCCTTATCGCCCAGCTCGCCCGCCGCGCGCTTGATCGAACGCTCGATATTGTCGTTCGGCATGTTCGCCGCCTTCGCCTTGGCGATGACGTCGGCAAGTTTGGAGTTGGTATCGGGGTTGGGGTTGGTCTTTGCCGCAACGGCGATCTCTCTGCCGAGCTTGGTGAAGATCTTCCCTCTTGCAGCGTCCGCCTTACCCTTTTTTGCCTGAATATTGTGCCATTTGCTGTGTCCTGACATATCTTTCTCCTTACAATATTATTTCGTACGCAGTGCGTACATGATGATCCCCGCCGAAACGGCAACGTTTAAGCTCTCCGCCGTCTTTTCCATGGGAATGCACACGGTGTGCGTTGCGCTTCTTCTCACCGCATCCGAAAGCCCGTTCCCCTCGTTGCCGAGACAAATCGCGAACTTCGCGGGCGCACGAAACGCAAACACGTCTTCGCCGTTCATATCGGCTGCGATCAGAGGCACGCCTTTGAGGGCATGCAAGACCTCACCGCGGCTCCCCTGCATGAGTTTTACGTGGAATACGCCGCTCATACTCGACCGCACGCACTTGGGCGAAAACGGATCGGCACAGTCGATGAGATAGAGTTCGCGGTAATTTGCCGCGTTCGCCGTACGGATGATCGCCCCCACGTTGGAGGGATCGCTCACCCCGTCGAGCACCAAGCAGCGCCCTTTGGGTTCGTCGAGCGGGAAATTCGGGATTTCGACCTCCGCCGCAATGCCCTGCGGCGTCACCGCGTCGCATACAAAGCGGAACGCGTCTTCGCCTAAAACGACGGTCGGAAGCGAGTACGTCTCCCCTGCGTAGTCCTCTCTTAAAACGAGGCGGCGGATATTCAGCCCGCACGCTACGCATTCGCGCACCATCTTCTCGCCCTCAACGAGAAATGTGCCGCAAAGTTTCCGGTGCTTCTTCTCTTTGAGCAGCGCAAGCTCTTTGACGAGTGGATTGTTCTTGGATATAATGATCATCTGATTGTGAAAAAAGCCTTCGTGAAAAGGCTTTATTCTGAGGCGTTTCTTTCAGGAACGCCCGAAATTCAATTACAGAGCCGCCTTTGCCTTGGTGCAAAGATCGGCAAACGCCGCCGCGTCGGTCACTGCAAGGTCTGCAAGCATCTTACGGTTGAGCTCGATGCCCGAAACCTTGAGCCCGTGCATGAGCTTGCTGTAAGACAGCCCGTTGATGCGCGCGCCCGCATTGATACGTGCGATCCAGAGAGAACGCATATCGCGCTTTCTTCTCTTTCTGCCGATGTAGGCGTACTGAAGGGACTTCATCACCGCCTGACGAGCGATGCGGTAGTTC
>CAMWQK010000051.1 GCA_947176445.1 uncultured Clostridia bacterium
CCGCATTGCGGCGGTGCTTTTGAAGCCCTTTCTCACCAAAGCCCCCGCGCTCATCTTAAAGAGCTTTTCCGCAGTCGAAAATCAGGGCTTTGAGAGCCTCGCATTCGGCGGCGTGAAGGCGGGCGCGACTTTCACCAAACTTCCGCCCATCTTCCCGCGCATCGATATCAAGAAAGAACTTGCGGAAGTGGAGAAGCTCGTCGCCGCAAAGCAGAAAGAGAGCAAGAAAGAGGAAAAGAAGCCCGTGGAAAATACTAAGAAACTGCCCGAGATCGGCATCGACGATTTCTTCAAGGTGGAGATGAAGGTGGGCGAGGTCATCGCCTGCGAAAAGGTGGAAAAATCGAGTAAGCTCCTTCACGAGACGGTAAAGATCGGCGATGAGACGCGCTCCATTGTATCGGGGATTGCCAAGTATTATACGCCCGAGGAGATGGTGGGAAAGAAGGTCATCGTCGTCACCAACTTGAAGCCCGCCAAGCTGTGCGGCGTTCTCTCGGAGGGCATGCTCCTCTGCGCCGAGGATAAAGACGGAAAGCTCGCGCTTCTCACGCCCGAGGCGGCGGTTGCAAGCGGAGCGAAGGTCGGCTGATGTATCTCGATATTCACGCCCACTTTGCGGATGAGGGCTTTGACCTTCCCGCCGAGTGGGCGAAAATTCAGGCCGCGAACGTAAAAAAGGTCGTGCTCGCAGGCGACACGGTTATGCACAGCCGCATGCACGCGGAGATGTGTAGATCGCTCGACGGCGCATATTTTACGGCGGGCGTACACCCGTCCGAGGTGGATGATTACTCCAAGGAGACGCACGACGCGCTGAGAGAGCTGTGCCTTGATAAGAAGTGCGTTGCCGTGGGGGAGATCGGTCTCGACTACCATTACGACGACACGGACAAGGAAAAACAGCGCGCAGCGTTTATCGCGCAGATCGAGCTTGCTAAGGACATGGGTATGCCCTTGCAAATTCATTCGCGCGATGCGTGTGCGGATACGCTCGCCATTTTGCGGGAGATGCGCGAATACTTAAAGCGCGGATTTTTGATGCACTGCTATTCGTACGGCGTGGAAGCCCTCGATGATTTTCTCTCGCTCGGCGGGTATTTCTCGTTCGGCGGCGTGGCGTGCTTTAAGAATGCGCGGCGGGTCGTCGAGTCGGTGGAGCGCTGCCCGCTCGATAAGATTTTAACGGAGACGGACAGCCCGTATCTGTCGCCCTTCCGCGGGGAGAAGAACACGCCTGCGAACATTCCCGTGATCGCGCGGCGGCTTGCTGAAATCAAAAATATCAAGGAAGAGGAACTGCTGGCGGCAATCGAGCGCAACGCGCGAACGCTCTTCCCGAGGCTCATATGAAGGATACCTATACTTATCGGATCGGAGACAATCTCTATCTCAACATCACCAACCGATGCACCAATCGCTGCACCTTCTGCGTGCGCGAGGGCAAGAAGTATGAGGGGTATTCGCTGTGGCTGCAAAACGGCGAGCCGACGGCGGAAGAGGTGATCGCGGAAATCGGCGATCCCACGCGCTATCGCGAGGTCGTGTTCTGCGGCTACGGCGAACCGACGTACCGCGTAGACGACATCGTGAAGATCGCAAATTACGTAAAGAGCCGCGGAGGCAAGACGCGGCTGAACACCAACGGGCACGGGAACGCCATCAACGGAAAAAACATTGCGCCCGCGCTCGCCGTGCTGGACGGGATGAATATTTCTCTGAACGCCGAGGCGGCGAAGGAGTACGAGGCGGTGTGCCGTCCACACATTGCAAATGCGTTTGACGAGGTGCTCTCCTTTGCGCGCGCGTGCAGGGCGGCGGGGATCAACTGCTGGTTCTCCGTCGTAGACTGTATCGGCGCGGCGGCAGTCGCAAAGTGCCGGGAGATTGCAAACGACGTCGGTATTCCGCTCCGCGTCAGAGAGATGATCGAAGTACAATAAAAACAAGCCGAGGCGAATGCGCTCGGCTTGGAAATATCTTATCATCTTTTGTGAGGAGGGCAGTTCCCTCTACAAAAGTATGTGCAGGGAACCCCGCCGCATGTGAGGGAATTTATGGAAGATCTGAAAGAAATTTTATCAAGGCACGGCTTTGGCTTCAAAAAGCAGTTCGGGCAGAACTTTCTCACGGACACCAACCTGCTGCGCGCCATCGTGAAGGACGCGGGCGCGGAGGGGAGGAATGTGCTCGAAATCGGCGCTGGCGCGGGTGCGCTTACGCGGGAGCTTGCCGCCGTTGCAAACAAGGTCGTTGCCTATGAAATCGATAAATCCCTGCAACCCGTGCTCGGGGAGACGCTCCGCGGCGCGGAGAACTGCGAGGTCGTCTTCCGCGATTTTTTGAAGAGCGACTTAAAAGAAATCGAGAAGGAACTCAAAGAGTACATCGTCGTTGCCAATCTTCCGTACTACGTGACGACGCCCGTCGTCATGCGCTTTATCGAAGAGGCGAAGGGGTGCAGGGGGCTCACCGTCATGGTGCAGGAGGAAGTCGCAATGCGCCTTACCGCCAAGGCGGGAACGGGCGATTACGGCGCGGTCACGGCGGCGGTCGCGCGGAGAGGGGAGTGCGAGATCACGCGGCGTGTTCCGCGGAGCATGTTCACGCCCCGCCCAAACGTCGATTCGGCGGTCGTGAAAATTATCTTTACGGACGGCATTCCCGTATTGAGCGAGGCTGCCTATCGCCAGACGGTGCGCTGCGCGTTTGCAAGCCGTCGCAAGACGCTCGAAAACAATCTGATGAACGCGTTTCGCGTCTCCCGCGAGACGGCAAAGGAAGTGCTGCACGAAGCGGAAGTAGAGGACGGCGTGCGCGGCGAGACGCTCTCGCCCGAGCGGCTTGCCCACCTCTCCGACGTGCTGTTTGAAAGAGGACTTATAAAATAACGCTAAAACAATGCGCCCCCGAAACTTCTGTTTCGGGGGCGCTTTTTATTTTGCGAGCGTGGTGAGCTCGTTTGTTTCAAACGAGTACTGATAGACCATAGAGGGCTTATCGTAGTTCTCGTTCGCAACCCAGAGCACCGTCTTTTCGGTGAGGTTGTAGACGACGCTATGTACGGTTACGCCACCGCCGCCGTTCCACGTTCTTCTGCCCACCTCGGCAAGAATGGTCATCGCCGCGTTCTCGTCGGCAACAATGCCGCCCGTCTCGCTCAGACGGTTGTAGATGTGCTGGTATCTGTCCCAGCCGGCTTTTTCGTCGTTGTCGTTTTCGTAGTAGGCGTCGTGATTATTCACGATGAAATTGGTGATCCACTGATACTTGAAGTCGTTCGCGCCGCGGAGCCCGTCGTACATCGTATCGGTGTTGTAGGTCACTTTGAGGGTGCGCGCCGCGCCGTCGTTGTCCGTCTTGTCGGTGCCGTTCTCGGGCAGCCATTCGAGGATCGCGCTCTTGCCCGTCGCGTCTGCGATCATGTAGTGGAAGGCGGACTTCGCCGAGTCGTGCAGGTTATAGCTGCTGATGAACGCGACCGCCTCGTCCACCGTGGCACAGTAGTCGAGGATCATGCGCTGCATGGTCGTAGAGGTGAAGTTGGGCTTTGAGGGATCTTTCTGATCGGTCGCAACCGTGCCGCTATCGTTCAGTGAGAGATCGTTGCCCTGATAGGACATGAAGATGCCGCAGCTGAGTCCCTTTTCGTTCATGCCGTCGAGCGGGGCATAGGGCGCGGCGAAGCAGGTGATCTTATTCATCAGCCCCTCAACGTCCTTCTCGGTGCTCATGCCCACGTAGTTGAGATCGACCGTGGAGAACGATCTGTATCTGCCGCTCCCCGGATTGTTGCAGATGGTCATGCACACGTTGGTCTTGTCGAAGTCGTAGTTGCGGGCGAACAGAATATCGTCCGAAGGCGTTTTCGCCATGAACGCCGAGCAATTCACGTCCGATTCGCCGATCTCCACCTTGATGAGTCCCTTCGTGATATTGCTCGTGATGAAGTTGATGAGTTCGCTGTCGGACGAAACGCCGCCCTGTTCCTTGAACTTGTCGAGGTAGAACCCGCCCTTTACGCGCATGCTGTAAACGGAGCCTTCCTTGTTGTCGTCGTTTCTCGCCTGCAAGTGCTCGAAGCTCGAAACGGTAGAGATCACGTCGCCCCACAAACAGCCCACCGTGATGCCGAGCACCGCAACGAGCAGGATGATGACCGCGAGCGTGATGCTGAGAATTTTGAACCAGAGTTTGCTCCATAGTTCCTTGATCTTTGCCATAACTGTCTCCTTCTTATTTAAGTCGTTGATTTGTCAACGGGCATTATATTAGCGCACAAAAAAGGAAATGTCAAGCAAAATCGTTGATAAATCAACAAGTTTTATAAAAAAAGCTCTCGGATTATTTCCGAGAGCTTTTTACTGTTCAGTGGCACCATGTCCGCGTTCGGCGTTTTCCCGCCGAAGGGGAGAAGGGGCGCGATGATTTGCGTCCATAGCCACCATGTCCGCGTTATCCTGCGGAAAACACGCACCTGAAATCAGATTACGCGTCTTGCCGTGATATAGTAGCTCCAACGGGTCGCGGAGATCTGTTCGATCTTGGCGAAGTCGGAAGCGGTGTGCAGAATGTAGTTATCGCCGAGGTACAGCGCAACGTGCCCGACACGCTCGATGCCCGTATTGTTCTTGCGCGAGGCGTTGGTGAAGAAGAGGAGATCGCCGCGACGGATCTCATCCTTTGCGACCTCTTTCCCCTGCGTAACCTGCGTGCGCGTTGTGGTGTTGAGCAGCACGTCCGCGCCCTCGTAGAAGATATACTGCATGAGTGAGGAGCAATCGAACTTGGAAGTGGTGAACCCCTTCAGGAGACGTCCGCTTCCGTCGTGCAGGCGGGTCGCGCCGTACACGTAGGGCACGCCCAGTGTGCTCAGCCCCTCTTCGATGACGCGCTCCGCCTTTGCCTCGCCCTCGGTAAGGAGCGTGATCGAGGTGTGCGCCCCGTCCGCGCTCACGTAGGCGGTGCCGTTTTTATACTTCGTCTCGTACCAGTTCCCCGTCTTGCCGACGTAGGAGAGGAGCGTGCTCTTCTGCGCCGTACCTAAGACGGCGTAGTTCGTTCCCGCGCCCTTGCGGATATTCAGCCCGTCCGTGCGGATACAGATATATTTTGCCTGCGCCGCCTTCGGCTCTTCGGGCACGGTCGGCGTCTCTGTTACTGTGGGAACTTCGGGGGAGAGCGGGGGCTCAACCTCGGGCATGGGCGGCACTTCGGGCTCACCTGCCGCAGGTTCGCTTTGAACGGGAAGATCGAGGAACTCTTCCGCCTTCGCGGGCGGAAGCAGAGCAGAATCGTCTTTCTCCCCGCAAGCCGCGAGGGGTGTTGCGATCATAATCGCCGCCAGCGAGCAAACAATCGGGCGGATGTGTTTTTTCATAGAGTGGTGTCCTCCTGTTTGTTTGAGCCCATTATAACAGGGGGGAACGTGCAAATGCAAGATTTTTATGCCGGTGGGTTTTTGGAAGTCAAGGCAGAAAGTGGCAGGACGGAAAAGCACTTGACAAATACGGCTTGGTAAGGTATACTCAATAAAAAACTTCGGGGGAGCAGAGGTATGGACTTCAAGAGCTTTGACGGAAAAATCATTCGGGTGTACGAGTGGGCGAACGTAGAAAATCCCAAAGGGGTTGTGCAGATCGTCCACGGCATGGTCGAGCACGCCACGCGCTACGAGGCATTCGCCGCGTTCTTAAACGAGCACGGGTATATCGTCGTTGCGGACGATCACCGCGGACATGGGTACACCGACGAGAAGACGCTCGGCTACGCGAAGGGCAATATGTTTGCGGACACGGTACGCGACGAGGCGGCGATCACCGACTATTTCAAAGCGAAGTACGCGGAGCTCAAATACTTCCTCTTCGGGTTCTCCTACGGCTCGTTCCTTACGCAGAGCTACCTCGGAAAGTACGGCGACAAGCTGGACGGCGTTGTTCTCGGCGGGAGCAACCACAAGAAGGACTTCGAGGTATACCTCGGCTCGTTCGTGGCAGGCTTCGTCAATTTCTTCGGCGGCGCGAAGAAGCCCGCGAAGTTTATCGAGAAGCTCTCCTTCGGCGCGTACGCCAAAAATTTTAAGGACGGCGAATGGCTGAGTATCGACGCGGAGAGCAACGCAAAGTATCACGCCGATCCCTTTTGCAGCTTTACCTGCTCCTATCGGTTTTACAAGGATTTCTTCAAGGGCTTGAAAAAGCTGTATACGAAGCAGTACAAAAAGGGCTTGAACAAAGACTTGCCCATTCTCATCGCCTCGGGTGAGAACGATCCCGTCGGGGATATGGGAAGGGGCGTAAAGAAGCTCGCGGCGTTCTACAAAAAGGCGGGCGTGAAGAGCGTGGAGATGAAGCTCTTCGAACACTCCCGTCACGAGTTCCTGAACGAGAAGGAGAATCGCGAGGAGAAGTGGGGCACGCTGCTCAACTTCTTCAACGGCATTGCGGATTAAAATAAGAACAGAAACCCCCGTGCGCATACTGCGCAAGGGTGTTAATTTATTTATTAAAAAATATGAGTAATTTAATTTCTTGAAGCAAGTCGGATACGTCAGATAATTGTTTTGA
>CAMWQK010000052.1 GCA_947176445.1 uncultured Clostridia bacterium
CCCGTTGAGTTCGAGAATAACGTGCGCACCCGTAGGAACGTACAGCGCGCCGCTCGTATAGCAGTTAGAAGTCGTTCCGAAGCCGGGGCTCGTGCTGTTCTGTGCCCCCGTCCAGTCGGAGAAGAGCTGGCAGACGACGGGAGTTCCCCTGTTCGCAAGGCTCGTCAGAACCGCATATTCCCAGTTCGTGCTCGATACATAGCTGAGCTTCGACGCCTCTCTCGAAGTGCCGCTGCCTTCATTTATAATGTTATAGTTGGCGTTCTCGGAGACGAAGAACTTCGTTACATCGCCGTCGGGATGGAACTGACCGAAGCCGTTCGTGATAATACCGTTTCCGAGACGGGTCACGCCGAAAATCTTTCCGCCCGTGAGTTTCTCTACGACGCCGATCTGCCCCGTTGCCGTATTGTCAAGACGGATATTGCTCGGCGTTGTACTCGTGCCGAGGAAGTTATCGTAGATCTGCGTTGAGCCGCCGATGTTGAACTTACCCGAGCTGTATACGTTGATGCCGCCGACGTAAGCGCCGTGGTTGCCCGTGAGCGTACCGCTCGTCATGGTGAGCTCGCCACCGGCGTATACCACAACGCCGCCCGCGCCCTGATAGTCGGTTCTGTTGTTATAGCCGCCCTTGATGGTACCCTGCTCCCCTGCCGAATTATCGACAATCGTGAGCTTTCCGTTGACGCGGATAATGTAACCGTAGTCGCGCGCAGACGTCAGTCCGCGGTCGATATCGTATCCGTGCAGGTCGAGCACGACGTTTGCACCCGAATACGCATAGAGCGCGCCCTGATAGAACGTACCGTCCGTACCGAACGCCGTTCCGTAACTGCTGTTTGCAGCAGCCGTCCAGTCGCTGTACAGGCGCATCTCCTGCTGCTTGCCCGTCGAGGCACTCAACTGAACGAAATAGCTCCAGTTGAGCATGTTATCATAGCAGAAGTAATCCGCTTCGAGACTTGCCCCCGTACCGACGGACTCCACCTCGTACTCGGGCGAATATGCCGAGTAGAAATACGTCTTGGGATCGGCGCTGTTGTATTTGCCGTAATCCTTCGTGATTGGACCGCGCGCGGTTCGATAGATGCTCGTCTGCTCGGTGCTCGTAAGTTTCGCAGCGATCTTGACCGTCTCCGTGCCGTAGGTGAAATGTATATCGCGAACGTTGTTCTCGTCGTTATACATTGTATTATTATAGATATTCGCCGCCGCGCCGCGCGTACTGCCGAGCGTGAGCGTTGCCGTAGGCGCGGTGTTGTTGATCCAGATCGCACCGTACAGACCGCGGTTGCCCGTGATATTGCCGCCCGAAATGGTGAGCTGACCGCTCGCAACGTAGATCGCGCCCGCCTGGTTGGTCGAGAAGCCGCCCGTGATCATACCACTGTTATCATCCGAGCTATCTGTAATTTCGAGCTTGTTGCCCGTACCGTTGATATAGATGACGTAGCCGTTCGAACGCGCCGCCGTGAGCTTTCTGTCGAGCTTGTATCCGTTCAAATCGAGCAGAATATTCATCTGCGAGCCGTTCATGTAGAGCGCACCGCTGGTGAAATAACTGCCGTTGAGCGGCGACATAAACGCCGTCGTATACGAACCGTGATACGTTGCTTCCCAGTCCTTATACAGCGTGACCGTTCTCTGTTTGCCGTCGCTGTTACTTGCGGCGCACGCCTCGTCCCAGTTCTTCGCGCCGTCGATACACCACATCGCCGCCTCGCGCTGACCGAGCCCGCCCGTGCTCTGCACGCGGTACATCGCATCGTCGGAGAAGAACTTCCCTTCCGGAGACGCGCCGTTTGCATAGGTATACCAGCCGGTCGTAAACACACGCCCGCTCGTCAAGCCCGTCTCATAGTTATTCGTAGTACGGGAAATACCGACTTTGAAGTTACTCTCGATGTTCGAAACAATGCTGACCTTGGAAGTATTGTCGGCATTGAATACGTCCTGATGCCCGTATACCGTCGCCGTATTCTTGTTATCAAAGATCTGTGCGCTGCCGCCAAGGCGGAACACCGAGGTAGCGTTCACGTATACGCCGCCCGTATAGGAAGCGTTCACCGTCGAGTTTTCGGTGATGACGCCGCCCGTCATCTCGAAAATCGACGAGTTACTATTATAGATATATACGCCGCCCGCATAGCCGCTCGTAGCGATGTTGTGATCGATCGAGCCGCCGGACATTCTGAACGTCGAGCTCGAATTGTAGATACCTACGCCAGCCGTACCGCTGCCGTTCGTGTTCCTGTTGCCGGTGATCGCGCCGCCCTCTAAATTGAGCGTACCCGTATAGATATAGACGCCCGCAGCCGTGCCGTTGTTGGTATAGCCGCCCGTGATCTTACCCGTCTTCTCCGCACTGCTGTCGCGGATGGTGAGCGTGCCGCCATAGATATAGATGACGTAGCCGTAATTGTTTGCACTCGTGAAGTTACGGTTGACAGTGTGCCCGTTGAGTTCGAGAATGACGTTTGCCCCCGAAGGAACATACAGCGCACCGTTCGAATAACAGTTGCTCGTCGTGCCGAAGCCGGGGTTCGTGCTGTTCTGTACGCCCGTCCAGTCGGAGAAGAGCGGGCAGACGACGGGCTGACGCGTACTTATACTTGTCTGGATTGCGTAGTCCCAGTTGGTGCCCGCAACATAGCTGAGCTTCGCAGCCTCACGCGTCGAACCGCTGCCCTCGCTTATAACATTATAATTGGCGTTCTCGGAGACGAAGAATTTCGTCGCATCGGCGTCGGGATGGAACTGACCGAAGCCGTTCGTGATAATACCGTTTCCGAGACGGGTCACGCCGAACGTCTTTCCGCCCGTGAGCTCCCCTACGACGCCGATCTTTCCCGTCGCCGTATTATCGAGACGGATATTGCTTGCCGTCGTAGTCGTGCCAAGGAAGTTATCGTAGATCTTTACGTCGCCGCCGATGTTGAGCTTGCCCGAGCTGTATACGTTGACACCGCCGACGTACGCACCGTGGTTGCCCGTGAGCGAGCCGCTCGTCATCGTGAATTCGCCGCCGGCGTATACCATAACGCCGCCCGCGCCCTGATAGTCGGTTCTGTTATTATAGCCGCCCGTGATGACGCCCTTCTCACCCGAAGTCGAGTCAATGATCGTCAGCTTTCCGTTGACGCGGATAATGTAGCCGTAGTCGCGACCTTCCTTCAGTCCGCGGTCGATATCGTATCCGTGCAGATCGAGTACGACGTTCGCGCCCGAATACGCATAGAGCGCTCCTTGATAGAACGTGCCGTCCGTACCGAACGCCGTTCCGTAACTGCTGTTCGCCGGTGCCTTCCAGTCGCCGTACAGGCGCATCTCCTGCTGTTTGCCCGTCGAGGCACTCAACTGAACGAAGTAGCTCCAGTTGAGCGCGTTATCATAGCAGAAATAGTCCGCTTCAAGCGTCGTTCCAGAACCCGTCACCTCCACCTCATACTGGGGAGAATATGCCGAGTAGAACTTATTCTTAGGAGAAGTCGTATTGTACTTGCCGTAGCTGCTCGTAATGTCGCCGCGCGTCGCTCTCCAAAGGCTCATCTTTTGCGTGTTCGTGAGCTGAGATGCAACGTTTACTACGCCGTCTGCATAGGCAAAATGTACGTCGCGAACGATATTCTCGTCGTTGTACATCGTGTTATTATAGATATTTCCTTTGCCGCCGTTCGTGCCGCCGAGCGTGAGCTTCGCGTTCGTTGCAGTGCTGTTGATCCACACTGCGCCGTACAGACCGCGGTTGCCCGTGATATTGCCGCCCGTGATCGTGAGCTGTCCGCTCGAAACGTAGATCGCGCCCGCCTGGTTGGTCGAGAAGCCGCCCGTGATCATGCCCTTGTTGCCTGAAGAGCTGTCGGTAATTTCCAGCTTGCAGCTCGCGCTGTTCATGTAGATGACAAAGCCGTTCGAACGCGCCGCCGTGAGCTTTCTGTCGAGCTTGTATCCGTTCAGATCGAGCAGGATGTTCATGCTGCCGTAGATATAGAGCGCACCGCTGCTGAAATAACTGCCGTTGAGCGCCGACATAAACGCCGTCGTATACGAACCGTGATACGTTGCTTCCCAGTCCTTATACAGCGTGACCGTTCTCTGTTTGCCGTCGCTGTTACTTGCGGCACACGCCTCATCCCAGTTCTTTGCGCCGTCGATACACCAGATCGCCGCCTCGCGCTGGGAGATACTGCCCGCACTCTGTACGCGGTACATCGCATCGTCGGAATAGAACTTCCCTTCCGGAGACGCACCGTTTGCATAGGTATACCAGCCAGTCGTAAAGATACGCCCGCTTGTATAACCGTTCTCATAGTTATTGTTTGTACGCGAAATGCCTACGTAGAAGTTGCTACCGATGGTTGAAACAATGCTGACCTTGGCATTGTTGTCAGCGTTGAATACGTCCTGATGTCCGTAAGTCGTTCCCGTATTCTTGTTACCGAAAATCCGGGCGTTGCCGCCAAGTCTGAATGTTGCACCGGTATTTATGTATACGCCGCCCGTGTTAGACGTGCTCACCGTCGAGTTTTCGGTAATGACGCCGCCCGTCATTTCAAAGATCGACGAAGCGTTGTTGTAAACGTATACGCCGCCGAAGCCGCTTGCAGAGGTGTTGTGATCGATCGAGCCGCCCGTCATCTTAAACGTCGAGCTCGAATTGTAGATACCTACGCCGCCCGTACCGCTAGAGGAGTTGCGGTTGCCCGTGATCGCGCCGCCCTCTAAATTGAGCGTACCGGTATAGAGATAGACGCCCGAGCCATATCCGCCGCTCGTATAGCCGCCCGTGATCTTACCCGTCTGCCCCGCACTACTGTCGCGGATGGTGAGCGTTCCGCCGTTGACGTAGATAACGTAGCCGTAGCTGCTTGCACTTGTAAAGTTACGGTTGACCGTATGCCCGTTGAGTTCGAGAATGACGTTTGCACCCGAAGGGACATACAGCGCGCCGTAATAGTAGCAGTTACTCGTCGTGCCGAAGCCGGGGTTCGTGCTGTTCTGTGCGCACGCCCAGTCGGAGAAGAGCTGGCACACAACGGGCTGTCTTGTACTGATACTTGTTGTAACCGCATAGTCCCAGTTCGTGCCCGAATTGATGCTGAATGCGTAGGCTTCGCGCACACCGTTATTGTTTACAACGATGCTGTCGGAATTGATGATGTTATAGTTGGCATTTTCGGTAACGAAGTACTTCGAGACTTCCTCTCCCGCATGATACGTATTAAATCCGCTCGTGATAATGCCGTTGCCGAGACGGGTAACGCCAAACGTCTTGCCGCCCGTGAGCGCGCTCAAAATGCCGATCATGCCCGCCGTCGTATTGTCAAGGCGGATATTGCTTGCCGTCGTACTCGTGCCGAGGAAGTTGTCGTAAATCTTTACGTCGCCGCCGATGTTGAGCTTGCCCGAGCTGTATACGTTGATACCGCCGACATAAGCGCCGCGGTTGCCCGTGAGCGAGCCGTTCAACATCGTGAATTCGCCGCCGGCGTATACCATCACGCCGCCCGCGCCCTGATAGTCGGTTCTGTTGTTATAGCCGCCTGTAATGACGCCCTTCTCACCCGACGTCGAGTCAATGATCGTGAGCTTTCCGTTTACACGGAAGACCCAACCGTAATCGCGCCCCTCCTTCAACGCACGGTCGATATCAAAACCGTGCAGATCGAGCTCGATATTGACGCCCGAAAGGACGTAGATACCGCCGTAGTTAAAGTAGGAAGTATCCGTCGAGAACGCCGTCGTATAGTTGCTGTTCGTCGTCGCCTTCCAGTCGCTGTAAAGGCGCATCTGTTGCTGTTTGCCCGTCGAGGAGCTCTGTTGACTGAAATAGATCCAGTTGAGTGCGTTATCGTAGCAGAAGTAATCGGCTTCAAGCGTCGTTCCCGAGCCCGTCACCTCTACCTCATACTGAGGAGAATATGCCGAATAGAATTTATTCTTAGGGCTGGTCGTATTATACTTGCCGTAGCTGCTCGTAATGTCGCCGCGCGTCGCTCTCCAAAGGCTCATCTTTTGCGTGTTCGTGAGCTGAGATGCAACGTTTACTACGCCGTCTGCATAGGCAAAATGTACGTCGCGAACGATATTCTCGTCGTTGTACATCGTGTTATTATAGATATTTCCTTTGCCGCCGTTCGTGCCGCCGAGCGTGAGCTTCGCGTTCGTTGCAGTGCTGTTGATCCACACTGCGCCGTACAGACCGCGGTTGCCCGTGATATTGCCGCCCGTGATCGTGAGCTGTCCGCTCGAAACGTAGATCGCGCCCGCCTGGTTGGTCGAGAAGCCGCCCGTGATCATGCCCTTGTTGCCTGAAGAGCTGTCGGTAATTTCCAGCTTGCAGCTCGCGCTGTTCATGTAGATGACAAAGCCGTTCGAACGCGCCGCCGTGAGCTTTCTGTCGAGCTTGTATCCGTTCAGATCGAGCAGGATGTTCATGCTGCCGTAGATATAGAGCGCACCGCTGCTGAAATAACTGCCGTTGAGCGCCGACATAAACGCCGTCGTATACGAACCGTGATACGTTGCTTCCCAGTCCTTATAC
>CAMWQK010000053.1 GCA_947176445.1 uncultured Clostridia bacterium
TATTCGTTCCGTCCGCCATCGACGTGCCGCCGAATTTACATACTTTAATCATAACTGATCTCTTTTCCTTCCAGATAATATCTTTTTTCCCTGCCCTCGCCGATGGAGAAGGTCTTCTTGGGGAAGTTCTTCCCGCCCTTCAATGCGGGGAAGAAATCGTCCTTTTCGAGCGTCGGCATAAAGATGCCCACACTGTTCTCCTCTTTGGATAATGCGAGAAGCTCCTCGTCGCCGTGAATATAGTCCACCCGCCCCGTGTTGGCGCGGATAAATTTTTCGATGAGTTCGTCCGTCTTTTCAACCGCTTCCGCCGCGGACTTCACGCCCGGATAGAGCACGTCGCCCTTCCGCTTGCACGGGAGATTGCGCGAGAAATAGTCGCACAACGCGTCCTTGTCGATCCCCTTTACAAGACGGTGAATGGGATAGAATACGACCGCGGGATCGTATACGTTGATGAGCTCGACGAGGGTAAAGCGCGCGGGGTGCATTCTGCGCTCCGCCTCGGGAAGGGTCGCCTTGATCTCCTCCCAATACGTCTTTGCCGCCGCCACCGAATGATTGCCGTCTGCGATCGCAAAACAGGGATCGCCGCGGGAATGCAGGTCCTGCAACACGTCCTCCGCGATCTCCTCGGGAATAAATCTGCCGCGCAGTCTTCCGCCGCTCTCCATGAGTTCGAAGTCGTAGAGCTGTTCGAGATCCTCGTCAAGCAGCGAGGAAATGACCTTGTTTTTCTTGTCCTTGAAAAAGACGAGTGCGTGCGGAAATTCGAGGAGACTCCCCCGTCTCACCGCGACGCGGGGCGGAAGCCGATCGGCAACGACCGCTTCCGACGAGCGAATGAGCGACTCCTCGCCCACTCTATAAGTATATTCTTCAAGATCGATGGATGCGAGTATTCCGCGGCGAATTCCCGTGGAAGTATACCGTTCGACGAGCATACACCCGCGCGGGAGCTTGTAGCATGCGCCCTGTTCAAGGGCGAGATACATCTCCTCGTGAATGCGCTCGATCCGCTCCTTCTGATCTTCGTCCTCCAAATAGCACTCGGGCAAAATAAAATGCAAGGTGGAAGGAACCGCTTTGACTGTTTCCTCCACCCGCTTCCAATACGCCCGATCGGACGTAAACTGATCACATGCGATGACCGACCAATGGTAAAAGTCGTCCGACGGGACGACGAGCCTCGGCACTCTGAGTGCGTACTTCATACGATGACGTTCGCGACAACGACGGTGAACACCGCAAGCACGAGTGCGAGAATTTTAAGGGGAATATGCTTTGTAAACGCCTTTTTGACGGCTTCTAAAAACTTCATTATTTTTTACCCTCCGCGTTGAATTCCTTCCAGTAGTATTCGCGTAAAAACTTTTTGAGTCCGTCCGAATCGACGTAGCGGGTGATGATCCCGCGCTTGACGACGGACACGATCCCCGTCTCCTCGGAGACGATGACCGTCATGACGTCCGCAACCTCGGTCACGCCGATGCCCGCGCGGTGACGGGTACCGAAGTCCTTCGGGTAATCCTTCTGCGTGAGGGGAAGGAAGCACCCAGCCGCCTGAATTTTATCGCCGAAGACAATCATTGCACCGTCGTGCAAGGGTGCTTTGGGAATGAAGATACCCTCGATGAGCTGGCTGGAAATATTCGAATTGAGCTGCACACCGCTCTCGACGATCTCCTTGGGAAGGTTGCCGTTGGAGAGCACGATGAGCGCGCCGGTATTCGACTTGGAGAGGTTCTGCACCGCCTTTACGATGCCGCTGATGTACTCTTCCGCACGCACGCCCACCTTCTTCTTGGGCGCGGATTCCTTGACGGTGCTGCCGCCCTTTTTGATGTTCCATACGCTTCGCTTGATCTCCACGTTAAACAGGAGCAGGAAGAATACGGAGAACATGAGCAGGAAGGCACAGAACGTCGTAATATCGAGCACCTCGGAAAAGAGCGAGACGAACCCGACGAGAAGAAGTACGAGCGTATACGTTACGACGAGCCGCTTTGCATTGTTCTCAACGAGAATTTTGAGTACGGTATAGATGAGCAGGAAACAGAGAAATCCTTCTAATACGTAGACCCAATGAAATTGTGTAAAGATGCGAGCGATCGCCTCTCCGACTTCCTTGAAATCGTTCATATTGCCTCCTTTATAGCATATCCTTTATTGCCTATAAAATGTGTCGATTTCTATTATACCGAAAATTGCAAGAAAATGCAATATTTTTAAGCGCGTGATTTCTTTAACCGAAAAAAATTTTTGCGACGGCGACGCCGAGCGCGCTGTTTTTTGTGTAGGTCCCGTTCTTCGCCCCGCAGGAGAGCGCAAACAGTTTGTTGTAGTACTCCTTCACCCGCGCGAGCCCCATCCGCGCAGCAAGCTCACGGTTTTTCTTGACGGGGTACGGCTTCATGTTGAGTGCCTGCGCGATCTCCGCATCGCTGCCGCGCATCGTCGCGCACTCATAGAGCGATTTGAAGTGCGAGGTGAGCGAGGACAAAATGGCGTTCTCGTCAAACCCCTTCTGCAAGAGATCGTACATAATTTCGGTAAATGTTGCATATGAACCGCGCGAAGCCGCCTGCGTCAGCTCGTAAATTTTATACTCCGTATCCTTGGCGACGTACTCCTCCACTTCCTTCCGCGT
Organism: uncultured Clostridia bacterium; assembly: GCA_947176445.1. Classification (GTDB taxonomy): domain Bacteria; phylum Bacillota; class Clostridia; order Christensenellales; family Borkfalkiaceae; genus Gallimonas. The sequence goes on from CAMWQK010000053.1 coordinate 2,651, forward strand.
CACCCGTCCGCCCTCACCGAGGAGAAGCGCGAGCTTATCCGTCTCGCTCTTCATACGCGCCGCATTCTGGGCGCAGTAGGAGACCATCATGCCCGCCGCGTCCGCATCGACGCTGAGCCCCGCACGCCGCATGACCCCGTACAGCCAGCGGGAGAGCACCTCTTCCTCTTCCCTTCCGCAATCGACGTACGTGATCCCCTTTTTGCGCTTTAAGTCGACCGTGTTCGCCTTCTTGCCGCTGTTGACGATGATGAGCACCGTCGATTCGCAGGGGCTTTGCACGTACTTTTCCAGCACGCCCGTATAGTCGCGCTCGGTGGGATAAAATTCATACACGCGCGCAATGCGCCACTCGTCGAAGAAGGGCGCGGCATACAGATCGTCGCGGAAGGAGACGAGCTTGTCCCCCTTCAACACCTCCCCCTCGTAGCGCACGTCGTTCAGAGAGGGCTGCATGAGCGCGCATGCCTCGCGAATGCTCTTTACCGCATGATCGCGAAAATACACCTCGTCTCCCTCGATGAGGTAGACGGGGCCGATTTCCGTTTTTAAGCTGCTTGCAAGCTGTGTGAATTTCATGGTGATTTAATTATACCATCCTGGATAAAAAATATCAAGTCCCCGCGCTCGCCGCTCACAAATAAATCGGCTCCGAGCGCGCTTTTTCCTTCAAAATCGATCTCAATGAGCACGCCTTCCGTACTGAGTGCAAGTTTATGTTCGCTCTCATAGCGAAAATGGAGCGTGCCGACGGAGAACGCTTCCGCAAACGTGATATCCGTCTCGCGCAAGCCCGTCTCCACCTCGCTCCGCGCGTAGATTTTATCCGCACTCAAAAACGCCGCAACGTTGATCGCGCGCACCTCGTCGGAAGAGAGCACGACGACCGCGTCTACGCTCCTTGCGTTGTACGATAGGAAACTCTCGCAATTTTTCAACGTGATGTCACCGTCGATGACGAGCACACATTCCCCGCCCGTTTTGATGAGAACAGCCGAACCGTCGCGGTTGCGGTATGTGACGATCTTACTGCCGCTCATCACTACATTTTCAAAAACAACGACAACGCAGAGCAGAACGAGCGCAATCCCCGCCGCCATTCCCCGCAAAGCAGGTCTCATGCGCAGACGCTCGCTTGCCAAGAGACAGAGAACGAGATAGACGCTCATTCCCGCGCCGAGGGTGAAACCGGTGATAACGAACGTCAGTTCCACGGAAGAAAAGACGAAGAGCAGAATTGAGATGAGACTCGACGGAAGTGCAAGGAAGAACCCCGCGGCAAACGGCAGCGCGAGCGAACACAGCGCGCAGACGATCAGACTTAAAAACACGACGGGGAGCGCGGGAATGACGAAGAAATTGAGAAGCGTTCCCCATACCGAAACGTAGCCGAACGCTTCGAGCTGTACGGGCAACGTAAACGCCTGCACGGAGAACATTGCGGCAAGATACCCGCCAAGGAACTTCGGAAGTTTTGAAAGAGCGCGCGTGAGCGTGCCCGAAAAGAGCGCAAGCCCCAGACACGCCCCGAAGGAGAGCCGAAATCCCACCGCCAGCCACTGCGCGGGCGAGTAGATGAGCACGGCAAGCGCGGCAACCCCGATGGACTGTAAAAAATCCGTCTTTCTGCCGATTGCGCCGTATACGCCGAGAATACCGCACATGAGAAATGCGCGCACGGACGACACGCTAAACCCGCACAGCGCAACGTAGCAGAGCGTCACCGCAAGTGCCGGAATGACGCGGTACTTCCTGCAAAATCGGAAGGCGAGCGACACTGCCGCATACAGAATGCCGATGTGCAATCCCGAGACGGCGAAGATGTGCGCGATTCCACCCTTCCGCACTGCGGTGAGAAGATCGCCGTCCATGCCGCCCGAATTGCCGGTGAGGAGCGCGTAGGCGATATCCGCCTCGTCGCCGCTCAGATTTTCGTGTAGACAGTCGAAGAGCCGTGCGTTCAGCCGCAAAAATACGTTTCCCGACTTTCCCGCGAGCGTAAACTCGCCAACGTTCGCCGTAAAGCGGATATCCTCGGTGAAGAGATATTCCGCATATGAATCGCCCTTTACCTCTTCGAAGGTCACGCGTTTGCAATTTGCCGTAAACAGGACGATATCGCCCGTGCGCAGCGTCTCGGCGGGGATCTGTACGAGCGCGCTGCCGCCCTCGCTCTCACCGTCGAAATACAAGTTCCCGAGCACCGCGCGCGAATAGCCGTTTTGGATAGAGATCTCCTCCACCGTTCCCATGACGGCGTATTCGCCCGATGGCTTGCCTGATGAAAAGCGGACGACGCCAAAATGTGCAAGCCCCGCACCCATGCCCGCAAACAGCATGAGGACAGCGGCGATCGCAAAAATGCGCTTTCTTCCGATCGGAAAGATTGCGAAGAACAGAAAGACGAGCGGAAAAAGAAAATCGGAGGGTTTGAAACCTCCGATCGTCAACCGGAAATAGGTGAATATCCCCAGCGAGCAAAACAGAGCACAGAACACAAAAACTCTGAAATTGACACGCGGTTTGCCGCCACATTCTTTCGTCTTTCGCATTGTTACCCTTTCTGAACGGACTGATTACGCCATAGAGATACGGTCGGAGACGGAGCGGACGAATAAGCCCTTCTGCTCGCCGTAGGAGACGCAATCGCGGATAAAGGTGACGAACCGCTCGCTCGGACGCAGCACGTGGAACACATTGGAGATAAGGACGATGAGCTCGTCCATATACAGCGCAACGCGGTCTTCGAGCGCGCCTTTGATGAAGGATACTATCTCGAAGGGCGTGAAGTCCTCTTCGCTTTTACGGAGTGTCGGCGCGTCCTCTACGCGGAACTTTCCGATGAGGATCGCCTTATCCGTCTTATAGAAATAATCCGTGCCGAGCACACGCTCGCGGCGGAATGCGCACCCGTCGATGAGCGCGTCAAGGCGGGAGCCCACTTTGCTGCCGCTCTTGAGAATACCGAAGGTCGCAAGCGTACGCTTCTTCAAGAACTCGCGGGAGATGGGCTCTTCCGCCATTACGATCTCTTTGATCCGCGCCATGATCTCCGCGTCGTGTTCGCCGCCCGTTATAAATGCCGCGACTTCCGCACCCGTCGTTTTGACTGCGCGGTAAGGGCGCTTGAACTTGGTGAGCCATACGCCCGCTTTCTTATCCGCACCCGTGAGGCGGTCGAGCATATCTTTAATGCGCTTGACCTCGCGCTTGGGGTTGTTGAAGTAGTTGACGCAGCCGATCCGCATCACGTTCCAGTTACCGCGCTTCAACGACTGCACCTGGAGTACGCTCCGATCCTTTACGGAGAATTTATCGGTCGCGTCGCAGATGATACCGAGAATAAATTTGTGCTTGTTCTTGGGATCGACGACGGCAACGTCGATCTTGAAGTCGGACGCGCCCACGTCGCAACGGCAGTCGTAGCCGTAGCCCTCGATCTCCTGCGCGATATATTTCCCGATCCCCGCGCCGCCCTTGAGCGTATCCGAGCGCATGGCGAGCGTCGTCTTACCGCGCTCCGCAAATTCAAGGAACGCCTTCAAACCCGCAACACCCTTCGAGGACGTCTTGGCAAGGTCGATCATCGCGGAAGTCATCGTCGAGAACACGATCATCTCCTCGCGCGCACGCGACACGGCAACGTTGAGCCGCCGCCAACCGCCCGCCTGATTTAACGGCCCGAAGTTGAGCGATACCCGCCCCGTGCTGTCCGGTCCATAGCAGCCGGAGAAGAG
>CAMWQK010000054.1 GCA_947176445.1 uncultured Clostridia bacterium
TTCTTAAATTCTTCCGTTAATTCGGGGCTTGTGTCTCTTTGCGCCATGATGATTTATCTCCTCTTAAATCTCAAGGTCTTTGACCAGGGTTGCGTTCTCTTCGATGAACTGCCTGCGGAGCGAGGGGCTCTCGCCCATGAGAATGGTGAACATCTTGTCCGCTTCTACCGCGTCCTCCATACGCACCTTGATGAGCGTGCGGGTGGCGGGGTTCATGGTCGTATCCCAAAGCTGTTCGGTGCTCATTTCGCCCAAGCCCTTGTAGCGTTGATACTCGACCTTATTGTTGTTCTCCGCGTCGTACGCCGTCTTTTCCTCTTCGGAATAGAGGTACACGTCCGGCTTGCCCTTGCAGCTCGCCTTGTACAGCGGGGGCATTGCCGAATACACGTGCCCGTGCTCGATGAGCGGACGCATATAGCGAAAAAGGAAGGTAAGGAACAGAATACGGATATGCGCGCCGTCGACGTCGGCATCGGTCATGGAGATGATGCGGTCGTAGCGCAGTTTGCTCTCGTCGAAGTCGTCTAAAATGCCGCAGCCGAAGGCGGTGATCATCGCCTTGATCTCGGCGTTTTCGAGCACGCGGTTGAGGCGTACCTTCTCGACGTTGAGGATCTTACCGCGGAGCGGGAGGATCGCCTGAAATCTTCTGTCTCTTCCTTGCTTTGCCGTGCCGCCTGCCGAATCGCCCTCGACGATGTAGATTTCGCAAAGCTCGGGACGCTTGTCCGAACAGTCGGCAAGTTTTCCGGGGAGCGTCGTCGATTCGAGCACGCCCTTTCTGCGGGTGAGTTCTCTTGCACTCCGCGCCGCGTCGCGCGCCTTCTGCGCCGTGATACAGCGCAGCACCAGCTCGCGCGCTTCCGAGGGGTGCTCCTCGATATAGGTGCCGAATTTATCGGCAACGCACTTACTAACAAACGAGCGGATAAAGCTGTTGTTAAGCTTATCCTTGGTCTGCGATTCGAACTGCGCGTTTTCGAGCTTGACGGAGACAACGGCGGTAATGCCTTCGCGCACGTCCTCGCCCGTTAAGCGGTCGTTCTCCTTTAAGATATTCAGCTTCTTGCCCGCGTCGTTGATGACCTTCGTGAGCGCGAGTTTCAAGCCGTCGACGTGCGTACCGCCGTCGATCGTATTGACGTTATTCGCATACGAGTAGATAACCTCGTTATAGCCCTCGTTATATTGCAGAGCGATCTCGCACACCGTCGTGCCGTCCTGCCCCTCGAAGTAGAGCGGCTCGGCAAAAAGCGTCGTATTCACCCTGTTGAGCTCCTCTACGAGCTCGCGGATACCGCCCTCGTAGCAGAAACTGTCCTTCCGCTCCGTCTCGCCGCGCTTGTCGCACAGCGTGATCGTCAAGCCCTTGTTGAGGAAGGCAAGCTCCTTCAAGCGGCCTTTGAGCGTCTCATACTTAAAGGTAATCGTCTCGAAGATCTCCGCATCGGGGAAGAAGGTGACTTTTGTCCCCGTCTTGTCGGTATCGCCGATGATTTGCAGCGCGCGCTGGGGCACGCCGCGGTTGTAGACCTGTTTATAGACGTGTCCGTTCTGGGAGACCTCGGCTTCCAGCCACTCGGAGAGCGCGTTGACCGCCTTTACGCCGACGCCGTGCAGACCGCTCGAAACCTTATAGCCCGAATCGCCGCCGAACTTGCCGCCCGCGTTGACCTTGGTGAACACGACCTCGACGGTGGAAATCCCCTCCTTGGGGTGAATGGCGGTGGGAATACCGCGCCCGTTGTCCTCTACCGTACAGGAGCCGTCCGCGTTGATGGTGACGTGAATGGTATCGCAATAGCCCGCGAGCGCCTCGTCGATGGAGTTATCGACGACCTCGCTGACGAGGTGGTGAAGTCCGCGCTCGTCCGTCGAGCTGATATACATACCGGGGCGTTTACGGATATGTTCCAACCCGTCGAGCACCTGAATTTGTTCCGCGCCGTATGCGCCCTCTACTTTTTCTGCCATAAGCACTCCTTTTTGTTCACACGTTTTGTTGCCCTACGCCTTGTCGCCGCAGTGCGGCGAGAGCGCGCTCACTCCACGGGCTGCGTTCGCGCGTGGAAGGCGTTTCATAATGCAACAAAACGTCGTGATTGCTAAGGTCGTGAAAGTGCTTTACGCGCGAAGTCAATTCGCGCTACACTTTCCGACATAAGTCGCTATTGCTGTACAGCAATAGCGGAACTCTCTTTGTTTATTATAGCAAAAAGCGAAAAAAAAGTATAGCATTTTTCGCGACTTTGACGCACTTTTCATGTGCGGAACGCAAAAAAGGCGCGTAATTTTGCTTACACGCCTTTGTTATGCCCTTGTAGTGAGGGGATACCGCCGATATGTGCCGTCCGTACAGGCGGCAATTCCGCGCAAAATCCCTCAAAATATCTCTTTTGCAAGAGCGGCAACCTCTTCCGTCGTCGCCGCAGAAAAGAGTTTGCGTTTCCACTCTGCCGCCCCGCGCATGCCGCGGGTGTAGAACGCCGCCATCTTGCGCATGAACACGCAGGCAAACTTTTCGCCGTAGAGCGCCTTCGTCTCTTCGAGCTCGTTGAGGAACAGCTCCAAAAGCGGTACGTCCGCCGTGCCTAATATCTTGCAGAATATCTTGGGATCGTACATCGCCGCGCGGGCAATCATCACGCCGTCCGCGCCCGTTCTCCCCATCATCGCCTCTGCGTCCGCCTTCGAAAAAATGCCGCCGTTTGCGATCACGGGAATGCTCACGGCTTGCTTTGCCGCCGCAATCTCCGCATAGTCGGGCTCGCCCGCATACACCTGCTCGCGAAGCCGACCGTGCACGGTGATCATGCACGCTCCCGCGCCCTCGCACAGTCTTGCAAACTCCCGCGCGATCTTATTCCCGTTCACGCCGATCCGGAACTTGACGGAGATGCGCTTCCCGCTCTTGACACATGCCGCGATCACCTTCTCCGCAAGCGGCAGATTTTCAAGGAGCGCACTCCCCTCACCGTTCTTCACGACCTTCGGCACGGGACAGCCCATGTTGATATCGATGAGGTCGAAGGGCGCAAGCGCCTCGCTCTCGCACGCCGCACGCATGATCGCGGGATCGTTGCCGAAGATCTGCGCCGCCTTGGGCGACTCCGTCCCGCAATAGAGGAGCTTTTTCGTCTCCTCGTTCCCGTACGAAAGCCCCTTACAACTCACCATCTCGGTGAACGTGAGCCCCGCGCCGAGGCGCATGCACATCTTGCGGAAGGGATAATTCGTATACCCCGCAAGCGGCGCCAAAAATACGTTGTTGGGGCAGTGCAGCCCCGCAATATCAATGGGTTGAAACATGGTTCTTCGCCCGCTTATAGTAATCAAGCCACTCTTCATCCGTGAGGGAATGCACGTCCTTGCCGTCCGCAAGCACGAGCTTCTCCCACTCGGTAAAGCGCGCCGCCGCCTTCTTCACAACGTCGAGAAGCGCCTGCTCGCTGTCGATCCCGAGCATGAACGCCACGTGCGCAAGCACCATTAAAAGATCGCCGAACTCGTCTGCAATCCGGCTCTTATCCCCCGACTTCACCGCAAGTACAAGCTCTTCCGCCTCTTCGGCAAACTTCTTTTTGCAGTTCTCGGGATCGACGAAATTCCAGCCGCCCTTCGACATACGCTTTACGATCTTCTGCGCACGAAGGAGCGCGGGGAAGCACTGCGGCACGTCGTTCACCGCATCGGAGAACGTGACCTGGTGCTTTTCCGTCATCTTATTCTTATCCCACACGGAGAGAGCGCCGTCCGCACCCGCCGCCTTGTCCGTTCCGAACACGTGCGTATGCCGCGTGATGAGTTTTTCGCAGACGCCGCTGATCATATCGGCGAGCGCAAACTCGCCGCGATCCTCGTCGATGAGGGCGTGGAACACCGCCTGCATGAGCACGTCCCCTTCCTCTTCGCACAGCTTTTCGGGATCGCCCGCGTCGATCGCGTCCACCAGCTCATACGCCTCTTCGATCATATTGATACGAATGCTCTCGTGCGTCTGCACCTTGTCCCACGGGCAGCCGTCGGGTGCGCGCAGACGGCGAAGAATGGCAACGAAGTCCTCAAAATCGAACTTCTTCTTTTCGAGGAGCGGCACGTCGTACACGACGAGCGCGGTCGAATAGTCGTAGCATTCCGCGCGGTCGGCCTCATACAGCGGAATGCGGCTGCCCGCGCCGTGCACGCACAGATAGGCGGGGCATTCGTCGCCGAATTTTTCGCTGAGGAGCAGCTTGATATCGCCCGCAAGTTCGCGGTTGTCGAGATCGTAGACGACGAGGGGTGCGGTGAGCTTTTTGCCCGCGATCTCGTATGCGGAGACCGCCGTGAACGCGCCGAATACGCCCGCAAGCGCGGCGGCAGTCGCCGCCTTTCCGACGCCCTCGACGACCTCTGCGCCGCGCTCGATTAAAAGTCGCGCCGCCTTGTCCTCGCTCACAGCGCCGTCTACACAGTAGCACACGTTCCTGCCCGCCGCACGCTGCGTGACCTCTTTTACGATGTTTTTATGTAACGTGTCGAAGTTGCGGCTCTTCTCGTAGAGAAAGTCGAGCGAAGTGAACTGTATCCCCTCCGCCCTGATTGCTTCTGCCGAGGGGGTGAGCGACGTTCTCAAAATCACCTCGTCCGCCCCCTTCATTTTATCAAGCGCGCGCTTTGTGAGATCGCCCGCGCTCACGCCCGTCCCTACGACCGTAATCATACTCTTTTTCCGCCTTCATTTTTCTTATAGTATAAAACAAATTGATGAAAAAAGCAACCAGATAGCAAACGTTCGCCGAAATTGCCGCGCCCGAAATGGACAGCGCGGGACGGGAGACGAGAACCCATTCGAGGAACATTTTGAGCGACACGCCGACGAGCATGGAGAGCGCCGCGTACTTCGCCCTGCCCATGCCCGTGAGGCAGGCGGAGAGCGTCTGCACGCCCGAGAGCGTCGCCGCCGAGATGGAGAGCAGCCGAATGAGCCGCACGAGGATCGCACTGTCGTCCGCGCTTAAATTGCCGTAGAGCAACGAGACGACGGGTCTTGCCAGCGCGAACAGCCCGATCGCGCACGGCACGGAGATAAGCAGCGTGAGCCCGAGCGCGTACATCGAACGCCGCCGCCCTTCCTCGTAGTCTCCGCGGGAGACCGCGCGGGACACGGCGGGCACGATCGCCGCAGCGAGCCCGTAGGAGAGCGTTGCGGGCAGATTGACGAGCGCGACCGCTCCGCCCGTATAAAGCCCGTAGAGCGCAACGGAGCGCGCCGTATAGCCGGATAGGAGGCGGACGATGACGACGCTGTCGTAAAACTGCGACAGAGGCAGGATCGCCACCGACGCCATGACGGGAATCGCAGATAAAAAAATGAGCGCGCCCGAGGCGCGGGAAGGGCGCAGCGTTTTTCTTTTCCGTTCCCGCCCGTACCGCCTTATCAGGTAGAGAAGTGCGACGAGCTCCGAAGCGCTCACCGCCGCAAGCGTCAATGCCGCGGCGATATAGGCATTCTCGCGGAAGCGCAGCGCAAAGAGTATCCCTAAGCCCGCCTTGACGACCTGCTCCAAAATCTCCGAAATCGCAGTGGGCGCCATGTTGTTCTTGCCCTGAAAATAGCCGCGCAGCACCGCAATGACGGCGACGAAAAAGACGGATGGCGCGAGCGCGAGGTAGCACCATTTCAAGTTCTCTTCGCCCTGCATGCGACTGACGCTCCCCGAGAGTGCGACCATTGCCGCCGCGCCGATTAGTCCGACGAGGGCGAAAATTTTCAGCGCGGCGCGGAGCGTATCCGAGCTGTCCTGTCCGCGCGCCGCCTCGTGCGCGACCACGCGCGAAAACGCCGACGGGATCCCCGACGACGAGAACGTTAAGAGGAGCACGAAGAGCGGATATGCCATCTGATACAGCCCCATGCCGTACCCGCCGAGCACGTTGGTGAGCGGAATGCGGTAGATTGCGCCGATCCCCTTTGCAATAAGCCCCCCGATGGAAAGTACGGCAACGCTCTTTAAGAAGGACGAATGTTTCATGTATGTACTTCCGCCATTCCCGCACGGGAATGGCGACTTACGTCGGAAAGCGTAGCGCGAATTGACTTCGCGCGTAAAGCGCTTTCACGACCGCAGCAACTCACGGAAATTCTTTTCATTATGATCCGCCTTCCACGCATGAGCGTAGCCCGTGGAGCGAATGCTGTCTCTTATACACATAGCCGCGCCCACGAGACTAGGCATGATGTCGTATGCCGTCTT
>CAMWQK010000055.1 GCA_947176445.1 uncultured Clostridia bacterium
CGGGTCGCCGCGCCGTCGATGGGGAACGCGTTGACGCCGACGCGGTTGACGGCGCACTCGGCTTCGTAGCTCGTGTAGTTGCGCTCGTAGCTCTCGCGGTAGATATACTCCTTGGGCTTGTGCTGCTGATAGAGCGGAATGCTGAGCAGCGGCGCAAGATCGAAGTAGAGCGAACGGAAGTACGCCCGATTGAAGGAGAGAAAGTTGTTTCTGATCTGATTGAGATCGTAGGACGCGTATCGGCTGTATGCCGTGTTCATATCCCACGATGCGGAGTGCTCGGAAGAGATATAGTTGAGGCACCCGCTCTTGCGGAAGGTGAAATCGTCGCCGAAGCCCCGCGTGCTCCGCATGAGTTCGAGCATATTCTTCTGCGCAAGCGGCGTGAAGAGCAGACGGAACTGCACCTCGTGATCGCGGTCGAGCGCGCCGAAGAACACGTCGAACGCCTCGTTTGCCATCTCCGTAAAGGAACTGCCGTCTTTAATTGCCCGCTCCTGCCGCCTCTGAATTTTCTTTGCTCCCGACCTTACGCGCTTTTCCGCCTGCGCCTCGGAAAGCCGCTCCGCATGCGACGGTGCGTGCGTAAAGTGCAGATCGGGCGCAGCCTCGTTTCCGTAGATGAGCCTCGTGCGCTCGCTGTAAAAGGGCTTGGGCTTTTCAACGCTCGCGTGCAGCGTCTGCGTGTGCGTCTGCGTATGATGATTGCCCTTGGAATCGGTATAGGAAGTCGTCCAGGTGATGACGAGCGAGCCGTGATAGGTCTCGATGCCGTGACGGTGCACGAGCTCGCGATCAACGACGAAGGGATTGCCCAAGATCTCGCCCGAGAGGATCTCGATGGTCGAGCTGTCTATATCGTCGTTCTCGCCAAGACCATACTTGCCGCGCAGATAGTCGTAGCGGCGCATATCGAAATTATCGTCGATTTGAAGGAGCGGAACGGTCTTTTCGATGAGCTGCTTGGTGGCGGTATCCTCAAACATACTGTTGAGCGGCGCCATCTGCTGCCAGGCTTCCGCCTTGATCCCTTCCGCCTCTTTCGCGCTCGCCTCCGCGTCCGCCGCCGCCAACTTGATCTTCGGCTTTAAGACGAGAAAGCTGACGAGGATGAGCGCGACCGCAAGCAGTATTCCGAGAATGAGAATGAGAACGGGCACGAACGAATCGCCCGAGAGCGTAAACGCCGCAATGAGCGCCGCAACCGCCGCGATCACGGCAATAACGATACAGAACACGTTGAGCGCCTTCAAGCGCGAGAGACGGGAACGGTGATCGGCGTTCTTTTTCGCGGCAACGGCATAGCGTTCCACCGTCTGCCGATTGAGCGCCTCGTCCACGCCCGAGCTTTTCACGAGTTCGTCTAAATACGCTTTGGCGTTTTGCTCAAAGTTTTGCTCGTATACGTCGGTATACGCTTTTAGGGGTTCGAGAAGAATATCGTCCATGATCTTTACGTGCTTTCGCTTAACTATTTTATATTATATTCACTTTCGACAAATAAGTCAAGGTTTTTACGAATTTTCGACATTTTCCGCAATATGTAAAAAAACCGTTCTCCCCGTATGGAGAGAACGGCATTATCTTTATTCCTTAAATAAATTTCAGAACTTCGCTGAACATCTTATCGGCTGTAACGCTCGTCTTGAAGCGCAACGCCTTATAGCGAAGCGCCTTCAAGCTCTCGGGCACCTTCATCGCCGTCAGCAGATTGATGCGCTTGATTCCCTTGAAGCTATCCTTTACGTCGTTGCCCGTGAGCGCATACAGTACGTCCTGCGGGAACTTATAGGGGCTTGCCGTGGAGACGACGACCATCGGATGCTCCTCCGCGCCGAACTCCTCCTGCACTTCCTTCTGATAGTTCATGGCGACGTTCATCGCAACGCCCGTGTGCGTATCCATCGGATAGCCGTACTCGGTGAAGAACTCGTACATGCACTCGATGGTATCGTCCTCGCTCGTGAAGCCCGCATAGAACTCCTGCTTCATCTTGGAAAGCTCGGAAGCGCTCACCTCGTATCTGCCTTCGCCCGCAAGTTTCTTCATGCGCTGTGCGGTCAGCTCGCCGTCGCGGCCGGAAAACTCGAAGATGAGCCGCTCCAAGTTGGACGAAACGAGAATATCCATCGAGGGCGACATCGTGCGGTAGAACGGACGCTTACTGTCGTATCTGCCCCGCGCGAAGAAATCGGTCAGAACGTTGTTCTTGTTGGACGCGCATACAAGCTTGCCGACGGGAAGCCCCATCTGCTTTGCGTAGTATGCGGCGAGGATATTGCCGAAGTTTCCCGTCGGAACGGTGAAATCAACGGGCGCGCCCATTTCGATCTGCCCCGAAGTGACGAGGTCGAGATAGGCGGAAAAGTAATATGCGATCTGCGGCGCGAGCCGACCGAAGTTGATGGAGTTTGCAGAGGAGAGGCGCACGCCCTTTTCAAGGAGCTGCGCGTTGCACTCTTCCGAGTTGAAAATCTTTTTGACGCCCGTCTGGCAATCGTCGAAGTTGCCCTTGACGGCGACGACGTTGACGTTCTCCCCGTCCTGTGTGCACATTTGCAGCTTCTGCATTTTGGAGACGCCGTCGTCGGGATAGAACACCATGATCTTGACGCCCTCGGCGTCCTTAAACCCTTCGAGCGCGGCTTTGCCCGTATCGCCGCTCGTTGCGACGAGAATTAAAATCTCTTCCTTGATGCCGAGAAGGTCGCACCCCTTGCGGAGCAAAAACGGCAGTACAGTGAGCGCCATATCCTTGAAGGCGCAGGTGGGACCGTGGAAGAGTTCGAGCATATACATGCCGTTCTCGACCTTGACGAGGGGCGCGGGATCGCCGTCGTCGAACTTCTGATACGCCTCCTGGAGCGCTGAAAGAAGCTCGCCTTCGTCGTACTCGTCGAGATACTTATGCAGGATCAGCGACGCGCGCTCGGGATAGTCCATCGAGAGCATTGCCTCAAATTCGTCCGCCGAGACCTTGGGGAACGTTTCGGGCACGAACAGACCGCCGTTCTTCGCAATACCCTGAACGATCGCCTGCGCCCCCGTTACCCGCTCTCCTCCTCGCGTGCTGATGAAATACATATCTTTTCTCCTTACTTTTCGTTTGCTTTTTATAAGCCCAAACCGCCCCTTGCAAAAAAGGGACGGCGTGTGGTTCGAATGATACTATGTATATCTTAAAAAACGGCTTACGTATTAAAGATATTTCTGCGCGAAATCGGGCAGCTCCTCGGGTGCGCAACTGCACGTAAGATAGGTATTGAGATTGCGCATCTCCGAGATCTTATCGACCATGTAGATGAGCTGAGCCATATCTTTAATGTTCTTGCCCGCAATGCGCGCAATGCCGTCTACGAAGACGTACTCGTTGTCGTAGCTGCCTGCGACCACGCCCTTGATGAAGCCGCAGAGCGCGTCCTCGCCCGCGACCGAATAGTCGGTCACGTCGATAAAGCGGATGTCGCGCTTCAAATCGTACATATATCTCTTCGTATCGGTAATGAACACAAGGTGACCCTTCGCGTTCTGTACCGCCTCATTTGCCGCATCGATGATCTTCTTCGTCTTGCCGCTGCCCTTGGGGCCGCAAATAATTTTAACCATTCTATCCTCCAATCCGCCTTTCGGCGATTTTCTTACATTTATTTTATCAAGTTTTTCCGCATATTTCAAGAGTTTTTCTCAAAAAATATCCGAAAATTTACTCCAAACTGCGCATAAATGCGTCAATTCTGTCAAGCCCTTCCAATAGATCGCTCATCGAGAGCGAATAGGAGATACGCACGCACTCGTCCGCGCCGAAGGAAATCCCCGGAACGACGGCGACTTTGGCGGCGTCCAGAAGGCAATCCGCAAACGCGACCGACCCGTCGATCACCTTGTTTCCGAACTTTTTGCCGTATGCCGACGATACGACGAGCATGCAATAGAACGCCCCGTCGGGAATGACGCACGTGACGCCCGCCATCTCGGAAATGCGCCCGAGCATGCGCTCTCTGCGCTTGGCAAAGATCGCGACCATCTCGTCTACCGCCGCCTCGGGCGAGCTCAAAGCCTTGATCGTCGCATACTGCGCAATCGAGTTGGCGTTACTCGTCGCGTGGCTTTGGAAGGAGTCGATCGCCTTTGCAATGTCCTTGGGCGCTGCGAGATAGCCGATACGCCAGCCCGTCATTGCGTACGTCTTGGACACGCCGTTGACTGTGATCGTGTGATCCATCATGTAGTCGGAGCAAGCCGCAAACGAGAAGGGTTTTACGTTCCCGTAGACGAGCTTTTCGTAAATTTCATCGGAGAGCACGAAGATCCCCGCCTCTTCGCACACCTCTGCAAGCGCGCGCACTTCCTCTTCCGAATACACCGCACCCGTGGGGTTGCAGGGGGAATTGAAGATGAGCAGCTTCGTCTTTTCGGTGATCGCAGCTCTCAGCTGTTCGGGCGTGATCTTGAACCCCGTCTTTTTACTTGCCTTGACGAAGACGGGCACGCCGCCGCAGACCTTGACGACTTCGGGATAGGTCAGCCAGTAGGGCGCGGGAATGATGACCTCGTCGCCCTCGTCGATGAGGGCATAGCATACGTTGAAAATGGAGTGCTTCGCACCGTTGGAGACGATGATCTGCGAAGAATCGTATTCGAGATTGTTATCCCGCTTGAACTTTTCCACGATCGCACGCCTCAGCTCGATGAGTCCCGAGGAGGGAGTGTACTTGGTGTGCCCCACTTCGAGCGCGAGCACCGCTTCTCTTACGATGTGCGACGGCGTATTGAAATCGGGTTCCCCTACGCCGAAGGAGATCACGTTCTCCCCCGCCGCCTTCATCGACTTCGCCTTTGCGCTGATGGCAAGGGTGAGCGAGGGGGAAATGGTGCGAATGCGCCTTGCAAGTCTTTCCTTCATATAACGCCTCTGTTGTAAAAAAATTTGAAACGATTTAATCCTCTTCCTGAAAGGAGAGCCTGCGCTCCGTCTCGGCACGGGCGAGAGCGTCGATGAGCTCGTCGAGCTCGCCCGAAAGCACCGCCTCCATGGAGTGCACGCTGTATCCGATCCTGTGATCGGTGATGCGGCTCTGCGGAAAGTTATAGGTGCGAATGCGTTCGCTCCGATCCCCCGTTCCGACGAGGCTCTTTCTGTTCTGCGCCTCCTGCGAGGACGCCATGCCGCTGTAATAGTCGTAAAGCCTTGCACGCAGAACGCGGAACGCCTTCTCTTTATTCTTTAACTGACTGCGCTCGTCCTGACAGGTCACCACGATCCCCGTGGGGAAATGGGTGATGCGGATTGCAGTCTCCGTCTTGTTGACCTTCTGCCCGCCCGCTCCCGAGGAACGGAACAGATCGACGCGGATATCCTTCTCGTCGATCTCCACCTCGACGTCCTCCGCCTCGGGGAGCACGGCGACCGTCGCCGTGGAGGTGTGAATGCGCCCCTGCGACTCCGTTTCGGGTACGCGCTGGACGCGGTGCACGCCGCTCTCGTATTTAAGGCGCTTGTATGCGCCCTTGCCGCCGACATTGATGATCGCCTCTTTGATGCCGCCGAGCTCCGTCTCGTTGAGGTCGGCGACCTCCCACTTGAAGCGGTGCTTTTCGCAATAGCCCATATACATGCGGTAGAGCGTGTAGGCAAACAGCGCAGCCTCCTCGCCCCCCGCGCCGCCGCGGATCTCGATGATACAGCTGCGCTCGTCGTTCTTATCCTTGGGAAGAAGCAATATTTTCAGTTCGGAGAGGAGTTTTTCTCTCCGCTCTTTGCATTCAAGCGCCTCGCTCGCAAAGAGCTCCTTCATCTCCCCCGTCTCCTGCTCGGCTTCTTTTCTCGCCGCCTCCTCTTCCCGCAGGACGGCGGTGTATTCGCGATACTTTTCCACGATCTCCTGCATCTCCGCCTGCTCCTTGGAAAGAGCCGCATAGCGCGGGGGATCGGAGACGACTTCGCTCTCGCACAGCATTGCGGAGATCTCGTCGTACCGCTTTTCGATGTCCTGTAACTTCGATAACATAATCAGATTACGATCTTCACGAACCGCTCTTTGCCGTACATATCCTTGACGACCATCGCGTAGTCGCAGCGGCTGAAAATTTTAAGCACGTCCTTCGCCTGATCCTCGCCGCACTCGACGATGAGCATACCGCCGTGCACGAGGTGACGGTGCAACCG
>CAMWQK010000056.1 GCA_947176445.1 uncultured Clostridia bacterium
TTGTATAAGCGACAGCTACGGGTGCAACCGCGACCGCCCCTTCCGTGAGCCTTTTCTCTAAAATTGCAATGCGAGAGAGAAGCGCCTCGATGTCGTAGTCGTGCTCGGGCATACAAGCCTTCATCATCGCCGTCTCCAAGCTGATACGGGGCGACGAGACGTATTTGAGTTCGGACTCCGTCTTTGCAAAGACCTCCGTCGCGCGGAGAATGATATGTCCGTCTGCGCCCGCCGCGATCTCCGCAACGCGGGAAAAGAGCGCTTCGGGCAGCGAGAGTAGCTTTTTTGCATTCTGCTTACACGTCTTTGCGACCGAAATGCGGTTGAGCATGGCGAGCACGTCCTTGCACAGTACGCCGACTGCCTTGCCCTCCGAGAGAATGTGCTCCGTCCGCGCGAGCGCGTCCGAAAGGTCGCAGCTCAAAATGCTCGCAACGAGATCGGCAATATCCGAAAAATCCGCGCTGCCGAGCACGGCGGACACCCCTTCGTAGGTGAGTTCGTCTCCGTAGGAGAGGCACATCTCCGCAATCGACAGCATATCGCGGTCGCTCCCCGCGCCCGCGCGGGCGATCGCCGCAACCGCCTCGTCCTCGTACGGCTTTTTGAGGTCGTTGAGGATACTCTTCAAGTGTTTTTCGAGATCCTCTGTGGGAATGAGTTTGAAGTCCAGCCGCATACAGCGAGAGAGAATCGTCGCGGGGATCTTCTGCGGCTCCGTCGTCGCGAGAATGAAGATCGCATGACGGGGCGGCTCTTCGAGCGTTTTGAGCAGCGCGTTGAACGCACTGTCGGTGAGCATGTGCACCTCGTCGATAATATACACTTTATACTTGCCCGTGACGGGCGGATACTGCACCTTTTCGCGGAGATCGCGCATTTCGTTGACGCCGTTGTTGGACGCCGCATCGATCTCCATAATATCGAGCGTGCCCCGCTCCACCGCAAGGCATGCCTCACACTTGCCGCAGGGCGAGCCGTTTACGGGGCTTTGGCAGTTGACGGCGCGGGCAAAGATACGCGCAACGCTCGTTTTACCCGTGCCGCGCGGTCCGCAAAAGAGATAGGCGTGCCCGACGAGATCGCCCGCGATCTGGTTTTTCAAAATGCGGACGACGTGCTCCTGCCGCACCATCTGATCGAACGTGCTCGGGCGGAACTGCCTGTAAAGTGATAAATGCGCCATAGCGCCCCCTCTACGCGCCGTAGGCGCGCTGTAATTTCTTTTTCGAGCGGGAGAGCGCGTTATCGACGCTCTTCAAGTCCTTCCCCGTCTCCTCGCAGATCTGCGCGTAACTCATTCCTTCAAGGTACATCGTCACGACGCGAAATTCGAAGTCGGAGAGCTCCCGCATAAGTTTGATCTTAAATTCCTTCGTCGATTCCGAAGAGATGAGAAACTCCTCGGGCGACTGCTCCTCCGAGAGGATATAATCGGGCTCGTCCAAAGAGACGTAGCCCCCCGTCGGCGCCTTGCGGCTGGACGCGCGCACGGCGTCTAAAATGCGCCGCGTGACGCAAAGGTATGCGAAGTTTTTGAAGCTCTTGCCCGACTCGGCTTTGAAATCGCGCGCGGCGGTATACAGCCCCACCATGCCCTCCTGCACGAGATCTTCCGTCTCGCCGCCGATGAGAAAGAACCCGCGCGCACGGGCACGCACCATATTTTTGTAGCGGTTGAGAAGCTCCTCGATCGCCGCGGTATCGCCCCTCTGACCGCGCTCGGCGAGCGTCTCGTCCCGTTCACGGTTTAACTTTTGCACGCACCACCTCATACACCGCGATCCCGAGCGCAACGGACGCGTTGAGCGAATTGACCTTGCCGAACAGGGGCAGCGATAAGATTTTATCGCACTTCTCCTGCGTGAGCCGTTTCACGCCGCTGTCCTCTCCACCGACGACGAGGGCGATTTTGCCCGTCAGCTTCTCGTCGTAAATGCTCTCGCCGCCCGCTTCCAGCGCATACACCCAGTAGCCGAGCTTTTTCAACTCGTCGATCGCGTGATTGATCGACGGCACCTTTGCAACCTTTATATGTTCCGCCGCGCCCGCGGAGATCCGTACGACCGCCTCTGTGACGCTCGCGCCCTTGACGCTGGGAATAACGACGCCGTCCGCGCCCGCACATTCCGCAACGCGCAGAATGCTCCCGAGGTTGTGAACGTCCTCGATCCCGTCGCAGAGCACGATGAGACTCTCGTCCTTCCCCGTCAGATCGTACAGATCGGAATAGACGAAATCGGTCGTAAACGCGATCACGCCCTGATGGCGCTTTTCCCTGCTCTCGCGGTCAAGCGCGGTCTTATCGACAAACTGAACGCGGATATTCTTCTTCCGTGCCTCCGCAAAGATCTTGCCGAGCACGCCCGGCGCGCCCTTTTCGAGCAAAATCTTATCGACCGTCTTATCCGTTTTCAAAAGTTCCAGTACGGCGTTGCGCCCTTCCGTCTTCATGCTTTATCCTCTTGTCCGTTCTCCGAACAACTAAAAAACAGTTCTTCGATGCGTTCGGTCTGACCTGTGAGATACAGATACCCGATGAGCGCCTCGAAGCCCGTGGAACGGCTGTATTCCGCGACCGTCGCACTCTTACTGCGCGAGAGCTTCTTTGCGTTCCGCCCGCGGCGGTAGACGCCCTCTTCCTCTTCGGAAAGAAGGGGCAAAATGCGATCTAAAAGTCCGCTCTGCCCGTGCGCGGAGACCTGCTCCGAAGCGCGGCGGTTGAGCTCCCCCGTCTTACAGCCGGTGGAGAGCGCAAGATTTTCCCTTACGCACAGCGTATATACCGCGTCGCCCACAAAGGCGAGCACGACGGGATTCATTTGTAGCGCCCGTTCTCTTGTAACAGATTCCCGAATACAGACCATATACCATATTATACCACGCTTTTCGTATTCTGACAAGCGTTCGAAAAGTCACGAAGCAAAAAATATCACGCGAATAAAAATGATTTTTTCCCTGAAAAATATTTGCTTTCAAAACAAAAAAGGGTTATAATATTCGGGTATGTAAAAAAACCTTAACAAAGGAGATCGTATGTACGGAGTATTTCACATTGACAGCGGAATCAGCTTCGCCATTATTCTGGCGATCATTCTGCTCTCGACAAAGTTGTTCGGTTTGCTCTTCCGCAAACTCGGACTTCCGCAGGTGCTTGGCTACATCATCGCAGGTATCCTCATCGGTCCTGCCATTTTCGGCGAGCTTTGCGGCGTTTCCCTCATCGGCTTTACAAAAGCGGACGGCGTAGATTACAAGTGTCTGTTCCTGCTCTCGGGCGAGCACTTCGACCTCGGCACGAACGGACTTGCCATTTTCTCGAAAATTGGCGTTCTGCTCCTCCTCTTTTCCACGGGTCTCGAGACAAACCTCAAAGAACTCAAAAACACGGGGCTTGCAGCAACCCTCATTGCGTGCGCAGGCGTTGCCGTTCCCATGATCCTCGGCATTCTCATCTGCCTGCCCTTCGGCAGTATCGACAGCTTGCAGCTCGGTCCCAACCACATCTATAACTGCATCTTCATCGGTGCGATCCTCACGGCAACGTCCGTTGCGATCACCGTATCTGTCTTGAAGGAGCTCGGCAAGATCAACAGCAAGCTCGGCACGACGATCGTCTCCGCAGCGATCATCGACGACGTCATCGGCATCATCGTGCTCTCCGTCGTCGTAGGTATCGCAAACGCGGGCAATGCAGACGCCGCTACGCTGAACGGCTTCGAGGCGTTCAAGTCCACCATCTACGGTACGATCATCATGATCGTCGCGTTCTTCGTCGTTGCCATCGCGCTCGGCTTCGGACTCTCCAAGCTCTTCCGCTGGCTCGAAAAGAAATGGCCGAACACGCGCAGACTTCCCGTGTTCTCGCTCGTCATGTGCTTCTTCTACGCATGGCTTGCAGAGGAAATCTTCGGCGTTGCCGATATTACGGGCGCGTTCCTTGCAGGTATCGTCCTCTCCACGGCGCGCAACGCGTGCGAATACACCGATAAAAAGGTGGAAGTAAACACCTATATGTTCTTTGCCCCCGTGTTCTTCGCGAACATCGGCATTTCGAACATCTCCTTCCTCGGCATGAGCGGCTGGCTCGTTCTTGTTGCCGTCCTTGCCGTTCTCATGGGACTCATCGGCAAGATCTGCGGCTGCGGCGCAGTTGCCAAGTGCTTCAAGTACGGTTGGCGCGAGAGCGCGATCGCGGGCGTCGGCATGATGGCGCGCGGCGAGGTCGCACTTATCGTAACGGCAACGGCAGTCGGCGCAGGACTTCCCGAACAGTACATGCTGATGACGGTGCTCCTCATTCTCGTCTCGTCTATCCTCACCCCCATCCTTCTCAAAGTGCTTTACAGCAAGGAGCCCAAGGCTCCCGAGGGCGGAGAAACGGGCGAAGGCGGCGAGCCTGTGCTTGCGGAGAGCGCGGCAGAAGCCCCCGTTCTTCCCGCAGACGGTGAAACGGCAGTGCAAGCCGAATAACTTCTGAATAACAAACGCCCCCGACTTTAAGGTCGGGGGCGTTTTTATATGCCGTGATTATTTTCCGTTCGAGGGCCAGGTTCGGTTTTCCTTAAACCATTCTGTTTCCTTCAAAATCGTCGAGTTATTGCTGCCCGTAACGCTGAACTTCACCCCGTCCGATACGACGGTAATGATACCGTTCATCGAAACGATACCATCCCACTTGCACGTCTCCCAATCGACGCCTGTTGCAAGCGAGGTCACGAAGATCTGATCGGTATACACCGCCATGCGGTTGATGCACTCCTGCGTCGGGAATGCGGCGGGATTTGTCTTGGCGTACTCGGGCGTGCCCGCACAGGTGCAGATGCAGATCGTCTCCGGCTGAATGACGGATAAAAGCTTATCGGTGCTCGACGTGGAGCTTCCGTGGTGCCCGCCCTTGAAGAGCTTGCAGTGCGGGAGACTGTTCTTCTCAACGAGGGATTCCTCCCCTTCCTTTTCGAGGTCGCCCGTGAACAGATAGTTGTATGTACCCTGCGTGACCATGGCGCATACGGAGTAGTTGTTCTCCGCGCTCTTGCTCGAATCGTACTCCTCGTAATACTTCTGATAGAGAATGTTGAGCGTGATATCGTCCGAGAGCTGATAACTGCGCTTTGCGCCGTCCGTCTCGTTCCAGCATTGCAGGGCGGTATAGTGCACTGCTCCCGCCTCCACTTCCGCCTTACGCGAATCAACATAGCGCCCGTAGACGGAAGATGCCGAATATTCCTTTCGCGTCAAGGGGAAATCGATGATCGTTCCGCATTCAAACGATTCAAAGATACCGGGACGGGAACTTGTGCTGTAAAACGCACCGATATGATCCTCATGTGCGTGCGTCGCGATCACGTATTCGAGCTTTCCGTCCGTGCAGAGCTTTTTGATCTCGGGTACGAGCGTATCCGCCGAATTCTGCTTGGAGCCCGCATCGATGAGCACCTCGGTATTACCCACCTTGATGAGCGTACAGTCTCCGACGTATTTGTTTCCGAGTTCAAAGAAGGTAATGGAAAGATCGCCTGTCTGTATGGGATCGGGCTGCTTCTTCTTATAGACGAAGAAGTACCAGTATAGCCCGACCGCGATCGCAATCACCAGAATGATCGCAATCGTGATGAGGATCGGGTGCTTGGACTTCTTGATCGCCTTCGCCGCCTTCTTTGCCGCCCGCTTTTCCTGCGTATAGTTATTCTTTTTCTGTGCCATATCTCACCCGCCGATCAGTCCGTACGCGCCCGCAATGCTGAGCGCCGCCTCGTTGATGTTGTGCAAAAACTTGTTGATGGCAAGCTGCGCCGCGGGATCGATCTCGCCCTTTTCCGTGCTCTTCAGCACGCCGACGATCATATCGAAATTCTTATAGATGATCGCGCAGTCCTCTTCCACCGCCATAAGCTCGGGCTCTTCGCTCCCGTGCTGAATGGCGTGCATCTCCTTGACCGTCTTGTTCATGTCCGAAAAGAGCGCAATGTTGCCCGTCTTGAATACGAGCCCGATCTGTTTGCACAGCGTTACAAGCCCGTCGATAAATTTTACTGTCTGTTCGCTCGGCATTAAAGTTTCACTCCGTTTTTCTTGAGGAGCTCCCGCGCGCTCTCCACGCTGTCCACTCCCGTTCTGTTTTTGATGGGCGCAAATT
>CAMWQK010000057.1 GCA_947176445.1 uncultured Clostridia bacterium
GGTCAAACAGTTCGTTGAAGCGGCAATGGACAAGTTCAAGACGATTTTCGCAAGCACGAACAAACAGTACCGTGTAATGAAAGCGCAGAACGACGCGCTCCTCGCGCTCCTCGGCGAAAATCCGAAGTACGAGGAGAAGCGTAAAGCACTCGCAGAGGCGAACGAGGAGATCGAGGAAGATGACGTATAAAACCTATAAGAAACAGCGGTATCTGTATTTCTGGGGAGCGATCCTCGTATACTTCGTGCCGTACATTGTCGCCACTGCCGCGCTCCTTCCGTTCATGCGGGTAACGACGGGGCAGAAGGTCGGCATCGGAATGGCGGTTGCCTTCCTCAATGCGCTCCCGTTCGTGAGCGGTATCTTCAAAGGATTTCGGGCACATTTCCCGCTCTTCAATATGACGGCGTTCGTGTTCGTCGTGCTTGCCTCGTTCTTCGTGCTTCCCCTGTTCTCGAACTATGTCTATACCTTCACGACCATTGAGCTCACGGCGGCGCTCAGCAGTTTCGCTGCGTGCGTGTTGTGGGGATTGCATGTGAAGTACAAGCGTAAAGCGCAGACTGTCTCTACGGTCGTTAAGAGCGGCGTTTTGAGCAAAGACGACTAAGGAGGGGAATATGGTAGAAATTGACGAAGAGATGAAGCAAGAAGAGACAGGACGAGCGAAGAACAAGTCCGACTTCCTCGACAAATCTATCGTTGTAATGATCGTCGGGCTCTTCATCGCGATCATCATCACTTTCCTCGTGGACTTCATTTTCAATCCCGAAATTGATTGGAAAGAGGTCGGCGTTGATACCGCAATCGTGTCTGCGTGCACGATTGCGATCTATCTGCTCTTGCGCTCGTATATGCAGCGTAAGGGGCGTAAAACGGACGATTGGAAAGAGGCGAAAGGTCGGCTCAACGATAAAGGGAAAGAGGTATTACAAAAGGATTTCGCCCAATACATGGCAGAGTACTGCCGCGATTGGGAAGATAAGCGTCTCGACGAAGACCGCAAGGCGATCTTGTCCGTGATTGGAATTACTCTCGAAGACTTCAAAGAAAAGTACATACAGTACAATGTAAAGGAGCTGCGAGGGAAGTATCCCGATCTGACGAAGAGCCAACTCGATATCATCCGCACGGCGCAACGCACAAGGCGGCTGCACTACGACGAGCGATATCTCTATGTCCATGCCGAAAAACGACGCGGACGGCACGCTTCGCCGAGCAGTGGGATCTCGACCGACACGTTAAACAAGCTCACGACAGCGCGGATCATCATCACCTCGCTCTGCACGTCGCTGTTCACTGCCTCGTTCCTGCGGGAGATCATCTTCAATTTCTCGACGGAAGCGATCGTCCGATGCGTGATTAAGATTGCGGTGATCGTGTTCTTCGGCACGCTCGGCATGATTGGCGGGTACAACTTCTCCGCAGTCAAAGAGGTGCGCGAGATGCACGCCAAGGCAGATGACCTTGAAACCTTCATTAAATGGTGTGAGAAGAACAAGGGAACGGCAGAAGTTCCTGCCATATAATATAATGTATAAGCCCCGTGGAGTGTATCTACGGGGCTTTTTTATTTTAATTGCTCAAAAAATTATAAAAAACGGTCGTAATTTAGTTAAAAAGAGATAAAAATTCCGTAAAATTTGTGCAATAAATGCGTCATTGTGCAGAAAAACACAATATATAGTGTTAAAAATAGCAATAAGACCACAACATTGTGTGGTCTTATTGCTTGGCGATAGATGAGCGGAATTTTCGCGCTACGAGCGAAAACGTCGTCGCTATCAACTGACAGGAAGAGTGAAAGAATACGTGTTATGCTCCTACTTCGCGCGTTGCGCTCGTGCCGCCTAATGTATGCAATTAAAAAGCGGGGCGCGTGAACCCGCCCTTCTGAGTAACAAAATAGCGGATAGACATTGTGTCTATCCGCTATTTTGGCGCAGAAGGCGGGATTTGAACCCGCGCTACCGTTTTCCAGTACTACTCCCTTAGCAGGGGAGCCCCTTGAGCCACTTGGGTACTTCTGCATTCTTCGGTCGGCTCGCCCCGAATACCGTTCTAATATACCACAAATTTGTTCGCTTGTCAAAGTATATTTCCCAAATATAAAAAAATTTTTCTCACAAATTTTTCGTTACGTCTTGCGACGCAACGAATTTTATGGTAAAATATCGCAAAACGCATCTTTTTAGGAGTTCGTGCGAGATACGTACATAAGGAGAACAAAATGAAAATACTCTTTTTCGGCGATTCGATTACCGCGGGCGGGCGGGATCCGAACAATCTCGAAGACCTCGGGAACGGTTACGTCAAGATCGCTGCGGGCAAGCTGCGGCTGCTGTATCCCGATAAGGACTTGCAATTTGTCAACCGCGGCGTAGGCGGTGACCGCACGGAGCACCTCGTCGCGCGCCTGAACGAGGACGTGATCGCAGAGACGCCCGACGTCGTCATCCTGCAAATCGGGATCAACGACGCATGGCATCGCTTTATCGACGGGACGGTCGTCTCGCCCGAGAAGTTCCGCGAGAACTATGAGCAGATCGTGACCGCCATCAAGTGTACGGGCGCAAAGCTCATCATCGTGCAGCCGTACGTACTGAACATGGGCGACAAGGCGCGGCTCCGTCCCTTCGTCAACGAGTTCAACGCGATCATTCGCGAGATCGCAGACGAGGACGCCGACGCGTTCATCCCGATGGACGAGATCTTCACGGGGCTTGCGCGCGATACGGGCGCAGATCAGTTTGCCGAAGACGGCGTACATCCCACGCACCGCGGCTGCCGCTACATTGCCGACCGCATCATTCTCAAATTGGAGCCGTACTTAAAGTGAAAGAACTCTTTATCGTCATCGATATGCAGCACGATTTTATCGACGGTACGCTCGGCTCTGAGGAGCTGAAAGCAGTCGTTCCCGCAGTCAAAACAGCGATTATCGGGGCGCAGGAGCGCGGTGCGGAAATCGTCTACACGCAGGATACGCACGGCGCGGAGTACCTTAAAACGCAGGAGGGGAAAAAGCTCCCCGTCCCGCACTGTATCCGCGGAACGCACGGGTGGGAGATTTTACCCGAATTGTATCTTGCGGGCGCGCGCGTATTCGAAAAGCCGACGTTCGGGAGCACTGCGCTTGCGGAGTATGCAAGGGCGGGCGGATACGATACGTTTACGCTCGTGGGCGTGTGTACGGATATCTGCGTCATCTCCAACGCCATGCTGTTGAAGGCATACTGCCCAGAGGCGGAAGTGCAGGTTATTTCCGCGGCATGTGCGGGAACGTCGCAGCAAAATCATGCGGCGGCGCTGACGGCGATGGACTGTTGCCAGATCACGGTTTTATAATTTGTAAACAGAAAAAGCTCGGGTATTTTACCCGAGCTTTTTTATTATCTTGATTTCAATTAAAATACGATTTTTTCGGAGATGTACTTGACGAGTTCGTCGGCGTGCATACGCACCTGCTCCATGCTGTCGCGGTCGCGCACGGTGACCGTGCCGTCCTCGAGCGTCGTGAAGTCGATGGTGACGCAATAGGGGGTGCCGATCTCGTCCTGACGGCGGTAGCGCTTGCCGATGGATCCCGCCTCGTCATAGATGACGGGGAAGTGCTTTTTCAGCTTGTTCCAGATCTCCTTTGCAGGCTCTGCGATGTTCTTTTGCAGGGGAAGGATCGCCGCCTTGTACGCCGCGATTGCAGGGTGGAAGTGCATGACGTTGCGGACTTCGCCGTTTTCGAGCGTCTCCTCATCGTAAGCCTCGGCGAGCACGGCGAGCATTAAGCGATCCGCGCCGATCGAATACTCGATGACGTACGGGATATATTTCTCGCCGTTCATCGGATCGACGTATGTGAGCGTCTTGCCCGAGTACTCCTGATGGCGCGAGAGGTCGTAGTCGGTGCGGTTGTGAATGCCGTTGAGCTCCGACCAGCCCATGGGGTACTCATATTGAATGTCGCACGCCGCCTTTGCGTAGTGCGCGAGCTTGTCGTGATCGTGGAAGCGCAGGCGATCTTTATCAAACCCGAGATCGAGCAGGAACTGCATGGCGCGGTCCTTATACTGTGCGTAGTACTCGCTGTCCGTGCCCTCCTTGCAGAACCACTGGTGCTCCATCTGTTCGAACTCGATGGTGCGGAAGATGAAGTTTCCGGGGGTGATCTCGTTGCGGAACGCTTTGCCGATCTGCGCGATGCCGAAGGGGACTTTGGCACGCGTCGTGCGCTGTACGTTGAGGAAGTTGACGAACTCGCCCTGCGCCGTCTCGGGACGGAGATAAATTTTGTTCTGGTTCTCGTCCGTGACACCACGCGAGGTCTCGAACATCAGATTGAAGGTGCGGATATTCGTCCAGTTGAACTTGCCGCAGATGGGGCAGTTGACGTGGTGCTCCTGAATATATGCTTCCATCTCCTCGTTCGTCATCACGTCGGGATTGACCTTGCCCTTGGAGTGCGCCTCAATGAGATTGTCGGCACGGTGGCGGCTCTTGCACTCCTTGCAGTCCATCTTGGGATCGGAGAAGGAAGTGGTGTGTCCGCTCGCTTCCCACACGCGGGAGTTCATGAGGATCGCCGCGTCTACGCCGTAGGAGTTGTCGCTCTCCTGCACGAACCGCTTCCACCAGGCGCGCTTGATATTGTTCTTGATCTCCACGCCGACGGGACCGTAGTCCCAGGTGTTGCCCATGCCGCCGTAGATCTCGCTGCCGGGGAAGATGATGCCGCGCGCCTTGCACAGCGCGACGAGTTTGTCCATCGTTACCGCTCTTTTCGCCATGATTGTAATGTCCTTATCCAAATAAAAATTTTCTTTTTTATGGTAGCATTTTGCGCGGCGTTCGTCAAGCGTTCGCGGGCGCGCAAATCAAATTCCCGCCTATATTTTTAACAGGTAGAACACGATGCGGGCGGCGGGAAGCGCCGCAAGCGCGATGAGGAAGTAGAGGAAAATGGTAGCCGCTGCGGGCAGGAAGAGGGTGAACGCGAACACGCACCCTGCGAGCACCCCGCCGACGGGGATACGGAGAAATTTTTTCGGGAAGGAAGCCTTCGACCTCGGAATATATTTGCAGAAGGGAAGAGACGCCGCAAGCCCGACGAACAGTCCGCCGTACTTCAAGTAACTGCCCGCTGTGCCGCACATGGCGGGAATGAGCGCGAGAATTGCAAGTGCGAACAGCACATAGGGCAAAACTTTGGGGAACTTTTCCGAAAGAATTGCAACAATCAGGGCGGAGAGGAAGCCGAGGCACAGTCCCGTCAACACGTCGGTGGGGTAGTGTACGCCGAGGTAGAGGCGGGAGAGCGCGACGAGCACGCAGAACAGTCCGCAAAGGAGATATGTCTTTTTCTGTTTCTTTTCAAGTCCGTAGGAAAAGAGCAGGCTCGAAAGGGACTGGGAGTGTCCGCTCGGGAAGGATTCGCAGGGTTTTAAGTCCATCGTCGAGACGAGCGCGCCGTCGATCTCCACGCGCGAGACGACGCCCGCAATAAAGGGGCGCGGGCGCGCCACCGCAACTTTGAGAAAGCTGTTGAGTGCAACGGAGAAGAGGACGGTGAGGGGAATGCGGTCGTCATCAAAGAGCCACAGTGCGACGACTGCGCAAGCCGCCACGAACAGGCCCTCCCCGAAAAATGAGAGGACGGAGCAGATCACCGTCAGAAAGGAGCAACGAATGCTTTCGAAAAATTCAAGTACTGCGATATCCATAACCAAATTATATCACAATTTCCAAAAAAATGCCCGCGAAAAACTATCATTTTACAGAAAAACATGGCATCGAGTGGGCAAAAGTGGGGAATAATGCATAAAATAGAAGTGAGCAATCACATAAAGTGATTAATTTTTCTCAAAACCCCTTGACAATTTTGCCCCGCGGTGGTATACTGTGGGCACAAATAGAATTGTAGTGGGCTGGCACTTAAACCCGAAATGAATGCAGAACGCAAGGGTCTGACAGTTGGCAAGCAACGGAAAAACTTGAAAGAAGATCAGAACGCAAGGGTCTGACAGTTGGCGGGCAACGGAAAAACCATTCATAAAGAGACGCTTGTGGT
>CAMWQK010000058.1 GCA_947176445.1 uncultured Clostridia bacterium
CGTCTCGACCTCGCCTGGGGACAGCTCGAGCCCAACGAGGTGGGAATTCACGAATTCTGCGCGTGGGCGGAGAGCGTCGGTTCGCGCGTGATGATGAGCGTCAACCTCGGCACGGGCACGCCCAAAGAGGCGGCTCAGTTGGTGGAATACTGCAACTTCGAGAAGGGGACGTACTGGTCGGATCTGCGCCGCAAGAACGGGCGCGAGAAGCCGTTTGCGATCGATACCTGGTGTCTTGGCAACGAGATGGACGGCGAGTGGCAGATCGGGCATCTCACCGCCGACGAATACGGCAAGAAGGCGCTGGAAGCGGCTAAGCAGATGAAGTGGGTGGATAAGGACATCAAGCTCGTCCTGTGCGGCTCGTCCTCGCCCGGCATCAAGACCTATCCCGACTGGGACGCGACCGTTCTGCGCCATACATACGATTATGCCGATTATCTGTCTCTGCACCGCTATTACTCGTACGAGGAAGGGGCAGGGGAGCGGGAGTTCGACCTGCTCAGTGCGCATACCGACTTCGAGTCGTTCATCAAAACGGTGTGTGCTACGGCGGACTACGTGAAGGCGAGCCTGCGCAAAAAGAAGGTGATGAAGCTCTCCGTCGACGAGTGGAACGTCTGGCATACGCGCCCCGTATACAACTGCAAGCAGGTGTATGCGGATAACGACGAGGCGCGCTGGACGATCGGTCCGCGCCGTGCGGAGAACGTGTACGATCTGACGGACGCAATCTCGCTCGCAGGTCTCGTGTGCGCACTCATCAACAATGCCGACAGAGTCAAGGTCGGTTGCCTTGCACAGCTCATCAACGTCATTTCTCCCATCATGACGGAGAACGGCGGCAGAGTGTATCGGCAGACGACGTATTATCCCTTCGCGCTTGCGATCGCGCACGCAAAGGGAACGGCGCTCAAAACGATTACAAAGACGCGCAAGCAGGAATCGGTCTACGGCGACACCGAGACGGTCTATTCTGCCTGCACGTACGATCGTGGCGAGTTCTCGCTGTTCGTGATCAACAAGAGCGAGGAAGAGGAGGTCTGCGATCTTGATTTCGCTTCGTCCAGGGTTTCGATGGAAGAGCGCCTTGTAATGACGGGCGATCTGCACGCGTATAACGACTTTGAGCATCCTGATCGGGTCGTCCCCGTTCGCGTACAGACGGAGAAGGGCGTTTCGAACAAGTTCGAAATCCGCCTTCCCAAACACAGCTTTACGCTGCTCCGCTTCCGCGAGGAAATGTAAAACATTCCTGACGGAATAGCGGGATCGATATTTATCAATTAAGTGCGCATGAAAGCGACGGCGCACGGGAGTTTCAGTGGGTACGATAGAACTTGACATGGGGGAAGGACTTCCTTCCTATAACAATGTCTCGGTAAAAATTCTCAAAATCGGGCAGGAACACTGCGATCCGAAGAAAAAGCACGAGCGGCGGAAGTGGGACGCGACCGATTCGCTGCACTTCATCATCTTCGGAAAGGGCACGCTCGTGGCGAACGGGGTGGAGCACCACCTCTCCAAGGGCGACGTCTTTTTGCTGTATGCGCGCGAGGAGTACGAGTACTATCCCGATCCGATCGATCCGTGGTCGTATATCTGGATCGACTTCCATTCGAACGGTACGAAAAAGCTCTTCGAGGAATGCGGGTTATCGCCGCAAAACCCCACAGTGCATCTGACCGATCTGTCTTCGTCGCTGAGTATGCTCAAAGCCATTTTCGAGGCATATGACGCGAGCGACTTGCAACAGCTCGTGTGCTCGGGGTATTTTATCCTGCTGCTCAGCGAGCTCATCAAGAATGCCGATCGCAAAAAGGCGCTGGGAAGCAGCGCGCACATCAAGCAGCGGCACATCCGCGATATTATTACCTATATCAACAACAACTTCCGACTTCCGCTCACGATCGAGAAGATTGCAGGCGAGAACCACATCTCTGCGAGCCGCATGATGGCGGTGTTTGCGAAAGAGGCGGGCATGTCGCCCATCGTCTATCTGAACCGCTTCCGCATTTCCACGGCTTGCGAGATGCTGCACTCCACCGATCTCTCCATCGGCGAAGTGTCCGATGCGGTCGGGATAGACGATCAGCTCTATTTCTCCCGTATGTTCAAAAAGCAGAAGGGCGTGAGTCCGCGCGAATACCGCGCAATGGGCATTACGGAAGACCCTTACGCCTGGTTAAAAGAAAAAAATATCGATTTCAGATGAGAAAAAAGTTCGGGTTTTCCCGAACTTTTTTCAATAAATCGGGCGAACGAATCCACGCTCGCGCCGTCTGTTTCCCGATTTTTGAGTTTTGGAAAGGATTTCCAAAGAATTCTCCATATATAGCGGAAAAATAGAAGTTTTTTTCTGTTTTTATGGACAATATTACTTAATTTGACTATGCGCATTGACAAAGATTTGTGATAACATTATATTATTGTCATGGATATAAAGGAACATTTTTCGTGATTAAATATCAAAAAGAAAAATGTTGATAAGGGAAGTTTTGCCCGAGCAAATCAGCTGCAAGGGCATGCGATAAATCGCGGGAAACCGCACAAATCAAGGAGGGAAAAAGGTGAGAATGTTCAAAAAATTTGTCGGTGCGGCAATGAGCGCGCTTCTGACCGTCTCGCTTGTTTCGGGAGCAATGATCTCGGCAGGCGGCGTTGCAGAGCCGCTTGACGGCACGCAGCCCGAAGCAAACGTTGCGGAGGATCACGTTTCTCTGTTGCAGCCTCGGGAAGAGGGAGATACGCCGGTGGAAACGGAAAAGGACGAGATGGAAGCTTATCTGTTCGTGCACTTCACGGGTACGGAAGGCAGTACGAGCGACGAGCAGATCTATTTCTCTGTATCGCAAGACGGCACGACCTGGAAGACCTTAAATCAGAAGAAACCCGTTCTGACGAGTGACTTGGGCGAGCACGGTGTGCGCGATCCGCACATTGTCCGCTCTCCCGACGGTAACAAGTTCTATCTGATCGCTACCGACTTGTCTATTCATCACGGACACAATTATTCGAGCCGTCCCAGTGGGTGGGGGTCTAGTCAGACACAGGGTAGCCATTCCATCATCATTTGGGAATCGGAGGACCTTGTAAACTGGAGCGATGCGCGCATCAGAGAGATTGCGCGTCCGGACGCAGGTTGTACCTGGGCACCCGAAAGCATCTGGGATAAAGAGAAGAATGCGTACATGGTGTTCTGGGCTTCCAAGACGCAAGATAGTTGGACGCACCGCATTTACAGATGCTACACGGAAGACTTCGATACGTTCACCGAACCCGAACTGTATATCGAGAGCGACGTCTCCTGGATCGATACCACGTTCATCGAGGAAGACGGCGTCTATTACAGATTTACCAAGAACGAAGACGGTTCCGCTCTGTATGTATTTATGGAGAAGAGCACGTCTTTGAGCGGCGATTTCGAGCTGGTAAGCACATATTCGCTCAACGGCAAGCCCGCATCGGAGATGAAGGGTTACGAGGGACCCACCATCTACAAACTCAACGGCGAGGATAAGTGGTGCTTGCTGCTTGATAACTACGGCAATAGCGCAGGCTATAAGCCGTTCATCACCGACGATATTTCGACGGGCAGATTTGTTTCAATTGAGGGCTTCACGTCTGCTACGAAACTGCGTCACGGGACGGTAATTCCCATTACCATGAATGAATACAACGCGCTCCTTGAAAAGTGGCCGATCGACGGTCCGGCGGAGCATGGCGAACTTGTATTCTCGCTGAACTTCGATGACGAGGATCTGACCGCGAGTGTAGGCGGTGCGGCAACGATTACCGCAAACGGCGGCACGTTGGAGTATGGCGAAGGCGTGAACGGCGGCAAGGCAGTTCACCTCGCAGATAATAAGTATATTTCGATTACGGGTAGCGGGATCAACGGTACGAACAACCCGATAAAAGGGCACACGAGCCTTACGGTTTCGTTTGCTGTAAAGTGCACCGGAAAGTCGTGGCTGTTCTTTGCTGCGCCGAATACGAATGAGCAGAAGTATCAATCCGAAAAATATCTCGGTGCGCTCTGGAGTACTAACGGAACGCTTGAATGCGAGCGTTATTACAGTAATAATCAGGGCAGACCTAGTGCCGTAACAGGCACTGTCACTGCGGAGGAGTGGACGCACATTACGCTCGTCTACCGTGCGGAGTTGACGACCCTCTATATCAATGGTGTGGAGGTAGGAAGCGCTGCTTCTACGGTAAAACTGAGTTCGTTGTTTGGTCTTCTTAACCCCGTTATTCAGCTCGGTAAAGCAAACTGGGAAAGCGGCGAATATGCAAACGCTTGGCTGGATGAGTTCCAGATCTACGACTATGCGTTGAGTGCTGCTGAGGTTCAGAGCAATTATGCGAACGTAATGCTTCCCAAGGAGGTGACGGAATAATGAACGGCAAATTCAAGAAGTTTCTTGTCTTAATTCCCATCGGAGTAGCTGCGCTCGGGCTTGCTGCGTGCGGCGATGAGCCCACGCCCGGTCCCGGCCCCGGTCCCGATGATACAAATCACACGCACACCTACGCTACCGTCTGGTCGCACGATAAAGAGTCCCACTGGCACAGCGCGACCTGCGATCATTCGGCAGAGGTAAAGGATAAGGCGGAGCACTCGTTCACGGTCAATGCGGAGAAGTCTACCGTGTCCTGCACGGATGACGGCGTTGTCGTCTATGAGTGCGAATGCGGATACTCCTATCAGGAGATTGAAGAGGCGTGGGGGCACACCCTTGAAACGCTCGACGCAAAGGCGCCTACCTGTACGGAAGAGGGCGTGACGGCTGGTGAAGTCTGCACGCGCGAAGGTTGCGGCTATAAGAAGGGTGCGGAAGTCATTCCCGCAACGGGTCACTCGTATTCGAGCGCCTGGGAGTGGAACGATGCCGAGCACTGGCACGTCGCTACCTGCGGTCACGAGCTGGAGAAGGATTCGGTGGGGTTGCACGACTACTCTACGAGCTCCGTCTGTGTGTGCGGTCGCCCGTACGAAGCGGATTCCGAAAACTTCACCTATGTGAGAGACGGCAACGGCTATGTGATCACGGGTCTCTCGGAAGCTGCGCAGAATGTTACGGTGTTGAGCTTCCCCGCAACCTACAAAAACCTCGATATCTCGGCGATCGCTGAGTTTGCCTTCGAAAACAATACGACGATCACGAACGTCATCATTCCTGCGGGCGTCGCTACGATCGGCAAAGAGGCGTTCAGAGGCTGCACAAGCCTTGAAAGCGTTCAGATCGGCGAAGGACTTACGACGATCGAGAATGCGGCGTTCAGCGGTTGCACGAGCCTGGAAGGCATCAGAATTCCCGCAAGCGTCACCACGATCAACTCCTACGCATTTGAGAAATGCGCGGCAATGGAGACGGTTGAAATGCTCCCTGCAAGCCTCAGCTTGCTTGGCGAGCAGGTATTCAGCGGTTGCTCCTCGCTTGTGAGCATCAGAATTCCCACTCTGCTTCCCCACATGGTTGTCATAAACGATAAGGGCGATCAGCAGGATATCAACTACAAGCTTGGAAACAACATGTTCCTGAACTGCACGTCGCTTGAAACGGTCACGTTCGGCGCAGGCGTTAAGGCGATCGGTACGCTTGCGTTTGGCAACTGCACTTCGCTCACGTCCATTACGCTGCCTTCGACCGTGGAGTTTATCGGTAATAATGCGTTCAAGAACAGCGGACTTACGACGATCGTATTGCCCGATGCGGTGACCTATGTCGGCGCATACGCGTTTAAGGATTGCACGTCGCTCACGAGCGCAACGATCAAGAGCGGAGTTACCTATGCAATGGGCGACTGGTTCTCCGGATGCAGTGCGCTTGAATCGCTCACGGTTCCCTTCGTCGGTTCGAGAATGGACAGCGAGCTTGCGGTGTCTACGCATTTCGGCTATCTCTTCGGCACGACTGCTCCCAAGGCTGCCGATGCCGAGAAGTTCGAGGCAGTCCAGGTTACGCCGGGCGAGGGTGCGAGCGCGAAGACGCATACGTACTATATCCCCAAGACGCTCA
>CAMWQK010000059.1 GCA_947176445.1 uncultured Clostridia bacterium
AACACCGGCTCTTCGCGGTCGTATGCGACGGCGTCGAGCTTGTTTGCAAGAATTTCTTTGGTTAAGAGCCGTTCGATGTACTCCTGCTGCGCACCCGAGAAGGTGACGACGCCGATGCTCGAACGGGCGAGGACGGGGTCTTTCAGGCGGCGGACGACTTCGCGCACGAGCGCTTCCGCCTCCTTTGCATTGCGCTTGGTAAAGCCGCGGTCGTACGTGCCGTCGATGAGGTTGAGGCGCACCTTGTTTTCAAGCGCGTCGGGCGACGGGAAGGTACACAGGCGGTTGTCGTAATACATGCCGTTGGAGAAGGCGATGAGCGACTCGTGCTTACTGCGGTAGTGCCATACGAGGTGCCGCTCGGGAAGTCCCAACGCAAGGCAGTCGTCGAGAATGCTTTCGAGATCCTCGTTTTCGAGGTTCTCCTCGTCCACGTACGCTGAATGGAAGAACGCAGTCGGCGGCAGCTGACGGGGATCGCCCACGACGATCGCCGACTTTGCACGGGCGATCGAGCCGATCGCCTCCGCCGTCGTCATCTGCGAAGCCTCGTCGAAGATGACGAGATCGAACGCGTCCGAGACGGGCTGAATATACTGTGCCACCGTGATGGGGCTCATGAGCATACAGGGTGCGACCGTCTTTAGAAGTTCGGGAATTTCCGCAAACAGCGCCCTTAGTCCCGTGCCGCGCAGATTGCTCTTTGCAAGGCGGGTGAACGTGGAGAGCTCTACGCTCAAGCTCCCCTCTCCGTCCGCATCGGGCAGGCGGGAGATGAGCTGCGCGCGGATCTTCTCCTTGGAGAGACGCGAGAATTCCTCCCAGGCAAGACGGAACTTCTCGATGGTGTCTTCGAGCGTCCCTACCGTCATGCGCGAAAGATACGGGTCGGCGGGAATGTTGATTTCGAGGAAGTTTTTATAGACGTTCTTCTCAAATCCCGCAAGAATGTTTTCGCCCTTGAGCTTGCCGCTTTCGAGCGCGTCCGAGACGAAGCTTAAGCCCGCCTTTTTCAGCTTTTCCGCTGTCTGGCGGTACATGCACCAGTTGGGGAGCATGTCCACGTTGTCGATGAGCGCACCCGCCGTCGCCGCGTAGTGATCGAGCACGTCGTCTTCGAAGAGACGGTTCTTGTCGGCATTCGTGACGCGGACAAAGCTGCGGAGCGCGCGAAGGTAGCTCTCGTGCGCCTTGACGAACCCTTCAAGCACGGGCATGGTATACCCGCATGCGGCACGCATGCACATGCCGTTGAAGGAATCGGGATTGTAGTCCATAAACGCAACGGCGCAGGTTGCATGCAGTTCGTTGAGATCGGCAAGGAACTCGGCGCGCTTTTTGAACACGATGTCCCCGCCGCGGTCGCAGAAATTCTTCGCAAGCGCGGTATTCCCCTTGATGCGCTCCATCGCCTCGTAGATCTCGACGACGGTCTGTAAGAACTTGGGCACGTCCTCTTCGGCAAGCGGGTAGATCGAAGCGCGCGTCAAACGCTTTGCAACGGCGAGCGCTGCGCGGTTGAGCTTGTAATCTCCCCCCACTTCCAGATACTTTTTGAGCGCCTCGTACTCCTTGCCGATATCGACAAGCGATTTGAAGTACTTGTTATAGTAGGCAAGGCAGTCGTCAAGCCGCTTGTTCGCATTGAAGAACACGTAGAATTCCGCCTCGTCTACGCCCGCGAAGTACTTGTTGTATTTGCCCGAGGCGAGCGACTGCGCGATGTTTTTAAGCAATTCCAACTTGCGCTTGGTGATGGTAGAGACCTTCTGACGGTAAAATTCGAGGAAGAGCGAGAGATACGCCTTGATGTGGCGGATCTCCGTCATGAGCACCTCGCACGCGCAGAACAGGCTGTCGCGCAGTTCGAGCGAGTACTCGGTGAGATTGACGTTCTCGAAGGGCGAATTGAACACGCCCCCGCACTCCTTCGCCGCCGCGGCGGCGGAGAGGATCATGTTTCTGCACTCGGAGAGCTTCTTCTCCGTGAGCGTATCGTAGAAGCTGCTCTCGATGTCCATGACGTCGGGCGCAGACTTGTTTTTCAGATAGAGCAGGATCGCCTGATAGACGGATACGCCGAGGCGGCGCTTTTTATGCAGCGCGAGAATGGGCGCTTTCAGCTCTTCGCGCAACCCCACGATCTCTTCGGCGCGGGCGGAGAAATTCCCCTCCGTCCCTTCCGTTACAAGCGATAACGTATCCTCGAGCTTCTTGAGAACTTCCGCCTTGTCCGTCTTGTTGGAGTGAAGCTCTAAGCAGAACTCGCCGATCCCGATCCCGTCGAGACGCTTTTTGACGACGTCGAGCGCGGCTTTCTTTTCCGCGACGAACAGAACCCGCTTCCCGTCGGACAGCGCGTTTGCGATGATGTTGGTGATCGTCTGGCTCTTGCCCGTTCCGGGCGGACCGTGCAGGACGAAGCTCGCGCCCGTTGCCGAGAGCGCGACGGCGGAGTACTGCGAGCTGTCCGAAGGCAGCGGCAATAAGATTTTGGAGGGAAAACCGTCGTCCTCCTCCTGCGGCGGTTCGAACTCCTGCTTTTCGAGGCGATGGCTTAATAGCGCGGAGACGATCCTGTTCTTTCTCAGCTCGGGCAGGTGGTGGCGGATATCGTTCCACATGAGATAGTTCTGGAAGGAGAACGTCGAAAGATAGGCGTCGTTTACCACGTTCCAGCCCTTCATGTTCGCCGTCTCGGCGCGCACCATCGAGAGGATCTCCGAAATTTTCAAAGCGGACACGTCCTCACCGAGCCCCCGCACGTCGATGTTGAATTCCTGTTTGAGATATTCGAGGAGCGTGCTGTTTACGAAGTATTCCCTGTCCGAGATCTCTAACGAGAAATCCTCGTTTCCCTTCGCACGCTTTAGAAGAGCGGGCGCGAGCACGAGCGGCGCATACCGCTGTTTATTATCCTCTTTGCCCACGTACTGCAAGAACCCGAACGCAAGGTATAAAATCTTTGCGCCCGACTCCTCGTCCGCCTCGCGATTTTTGCGAATGAGGCGCACGGCGGTATCGGCAAGCGTCTTACTGTCGCAATAGGCGCGGAGCATGCCCTTGCGCTGTTCGAGCTTTGTAAGCTCCTTCTTGCCCGCTTCCACCTCGCCGCCGAACGCGGGCATATTTTCCGCACCCGCTTTCAGGCGCATGCCCGAATCGCTCAGGCGCGTATACAGCTCGTCGCAGCCCGTAATGCACAGGTGAAGCGCGTTCCTGCCGTTGAAATTGAGGAGCGCGTTCTTGGTCGTAAGATCGAGAAGCCGACGCTCCCACTGCTTATTCTTGGACTGCTTGCCCGCAAGCGAGAGCTTTTTGAGAACGGGCAAAGGCGCGGGCGCGTTCTCGTCCGACATGTCGCTAGGTGCGATGAGCTCGTACCCGTGAATGTTCCTGCCGCGCAGGGGCAGCGATAGTATCTGCCCGATCCGACAGCGGCGGATATCGACAAAGCACTCGTAATAGTTCGCCTTCAACTTCTGGCGGAAGTGCGTCTCCGACGGAGTGAACGCCACGCTCTTTTCGCTGAACAGATCCTCAACGTCGAAGAAACTTAAATTGTTGATGCCCTCGGAGACGTATTTTTCGACGATGTCCGCATCGTCGGTGACGCTGTCGAGAAAGCAGCTGTCGTACAGCCAAAGCCCAACGGCGACGGTGTCTTTACCCACGGCAAGGACGGGATGCAGGTGCGCCGCTTCGAGACAGGAGCAGGCAAAGATGCCGAGCTCGAGCGCGGTTGCGCTCTTCTCCTTTAAGAGATTGTTCTTCGTCGCAGGCAGCGGCTTTGTGAGATCGCACGCGCCCGAACGCTCAAAGGCATGGCTCTTGATAGAGGCAAAGATCACCGCGGCGATCTGGCGGACGGTATTCTTATCCGCGCCCGTATAGCCGATGAACTCGGTATCGATCTTCCACTTTTTCAGGCGCTTGCCCGCGTCCGCCAAAATGAGCGAGCAGTCCTGAACGCGCGGGCGCACAAACGCTGCAAGCCGCTCGGGATTGCCCTCCAAGCCCTCCCACCAATCAAAGGGAAGCGCGGTGATATTGACGCTCTGGGTGCAAGCCGTCGCGCCGTCGATGGACGCGCCGAGCGTAATTGCGAGCGTTCTGATCTCGTCGTTCTCGGAGAGAAACAGGGGCGAAAAGATCCCCTCGGGGTTCATCTCCACCGAGCTCTCAAAAGGCACTTCCGCCGTGCCCTCGTAGGGCAAAATAAGCCCCTCCGCACTCTCTGCGCGGACGGTGACGGTGAGCGCCTCGCTGTAATCGTTCTTTATCTGCAAGGACACGGGCGTGCGGAGATAGTAGTCCGCATACCCGACGTACTTCGGAAATCTCGCACTGAGAGTAATCTTGTCCTTTATTGAATTTTTCAACTTTGATGCCATACAATCTCCTTAAAGTACACGCAGCTTCGCTCTATATAAACGCATTCTCGAAGTAGGTCAGTTCCCCGTTGTAGATCGCTGCAACGTCGTAGCGAATAGGCACTTCCTCGCCGAGCGTCGAACAGTAGAACTTTGCGATCGTGCGGTATCGCTGCTGCTTGGCGCGTGTCACCGCTTCGGACGGCAGACCGTACTCGTCGCTGTTCCTCGTCTTGACCTCGACAAAGCAAACCGTGTCCTTCTGCTTTGCGACGATGTCCGCTTCTCCGAACGGGGTCGTGTAATTGCGGAAGAGAATTTTATAGCCGTGCTTTTTCAAGTAACGGCAAGTTAAATCTTCGCCTGACCGTCCCAGAATTTTTTTACGAAGGTCTTTCGGTGAATTTTGCATATGCCCACCTCCCGAATGGCGCGGATATGTTCCTGTGTGCCGTAGCCTGCATTGCGTTCAAATCCGTACATGGGGTACTCCTTCGCAAAATCCTTCATGAGCGCGTCACGGTAGACCTTTGCGAGAATACTCGCCGCGCCGATGCTTGCAACGAGCGCGTCGCCCTTGACAATGCTCTTTTGCGGCGTCTCGATATCCAGCGTCATATTACCGTCGGTGAGTACCATGTCCGCCTTTACGCGCAAATTTTCAACGGCGCGCTTCATGCACAGCCGCGTTGCCTGCAAAATGTTGATCTCGTCGATCGTGTCTGCGTCCACTTCCTCGATCGCATACGCGATCGCGCGCTCCTTGATGAGCTCCGCAAGCGCTTCCCGCTTCTTTGCGGTGAGCTTCTTACTGTCGTCGATCCCGACGATGCGCTTTTCTTTGTCGAGCGGGAGAATGACCGCCGCGCACACGACGGGGCCCGCAAGCGGGCCTCTGCCCACTTCGTCCACGCCCGCAACGCGGGCATACCCCTGCCTTAAATACTCTTCTTCCGTCGTAAGCAGATCCATTTCGCTACCTCGCAAGCCCGACGGCGACAAGGTCGTCCTTCGTATCGAGGGTGATACAGCCGAGCTTGCCCTTTCTGAAATCGTCGATGACGGCGCGCTCGCCGCGCTCGTAGTCGTAATCGTTGTTGCCCCGAAGCAGAAACCCGCGGCGCACACACACGCGGTTGAGCATTTCGAGCGGCTCGCCGCCCGTAATGCCGTAGCGCTCGGTGAGGCGGCTCAAATAGGTCGCGGAGAGCTCCTCCAAGAGACAGAGCGCGATCTCGTCCATCTCCAAAATATCGTCGTTGATACTGCCGATATAGGCAAGCCGACGGGCAAGACGCTGATCCTCGCACGCGGGCGGCATCGTACCGGGGCTGTCCATCAGCTCGAACGAGCCGCACTTCACCCACTGCTTGCCACGCGTGACCCCCGCTTTATTGCCTGTAATTGCCTTGTTCGCGCCCGCCAGACGGTTGATGAGCGTACTCTTGCCCGTGTTGGGTACGCCCGCAATGAGGAAGCGTACGGGCTTATTCGAGCCTTTCTCTTTGAGCCGCTCCGTCTTTTCCTTCACGAGCTCGGTCATGGCACCGCGTAACGCCCTTGCGCCCGCGGGAGTATTTGCGTCGATCTTGATTGCGTTCTTTCCGCTCGCCCTGATCGCGGCGAGTAGCTGTA
>CAMWQK010000060.1 GCA_947176445.1 uncultured Clostridia bacterium
TCTCGCTGGCGCGGACGGGAGCGACGGCATTTTCGACGTGCGTCACGTTCTCGTCCGCAAAGCAGCGCACGACGGGTACGATCGCGTCTACCTCGCGAATGTGCGAGAGGAATTTATTGCCGAGTCCCTCGCCGCGGCTTGCGCCCTTGACGAGCCCCGCGATATCGACGAACTCGATGACAGCGGGGGTAACTTTCTTGCTCGCATAGAGCGCGGCAAGCT
Organism: uncultured Clostridia bacterium; assembly: GCA_947176445.1. Taxonomy (GTDB): domain Bacteria; phylum Bacillota; class Clostridia; order Christensenellales; family Borkfalkiaceae; genus Gallimonas. Next base: position 223 of record CAMWQK010000060.1, read on the forward strand.
TATTGAGGCGTTCATCGGGCACGGCAACGACGCCGACGTTCGGCTCGATGGTGCAGAAGGGATAATTTGCGGCTTCCGCGCCCGCGTGCGTGATTGCGTTAAAGAGGGTGGACTTTCCCACGTTGGGCAGTCCTACAACGCCGAGTTTCATATTTTCATCTCCGAGATAAGAAGTTTCTACCCCGATATTATATAATATTTCTTTGCAAACGGCAAGCCTTTCATTTGCCAAAAACGCAAAAACATGGTATGATATTGCTAATAAATCGTGAAGGTAGCAATATGGATTACAAGGCTTACATTGCAGAGCGCATTCCCGCGGAGGGAGTATCCAAGGAGGAGATTGCCGAGAGTATCGCGATCCCGCCCGATTCGTCCATGGGGGATTTTGCGCTGCCCTGCTTCAAATTCGCAAAGGTTTTAAGAAAGTCTCCCGCCATGATCGCGGAGGACTTGAAGGGCAAATATCCCGTCGATGGGGTCGTCTCCGAGGTTTCGGCGGTCAACGGATATCTCAATTTCAAAATCGATAAAGTCGGACTTGCGCGCGACGTGCTCGAACGTATCGGACGCGAGGGTGAAAAGTACGGCTCGGCAGAGATCGGCAAGGGCAAGACGATCTGCCTCGACTATTCCTCGGTGAACATCGCAAAGCCCTTCCATATCGGGCACCTCTCCACAACGGTGCTCGGCGGCGCGCTCTACCGCATTTTCAACTTCCTCGGCTATAAGGCGGTCGGGATCAATCATCTCGGCGACTACGGTACGCAGTTCGGCAAGCTCATCTCGGCGTATACGCGCTGGGGCAACCGCGACCTTGTAGAAAAGGGCGGCATTCGTGCGCTCAACGAGCTGTATGTGCGCTTCCACCGCGAGGCGGAGGAACGCCCCGAGCTCGAAGACGAGGCGCGCGCTTACTTCAAAAAGATCGAAGAGGGGGACAAGGAGTGCCTTGCGCTCTTCGAGTGGTTCAAGGAGCTCACCCTAAAAGACGTCAATAAAATCTACGAGCTTCTCGATATTCACTTCGATTCGTATGCGGGCGAGAGCTTTTATCAGGATAAAATGCAGCCCGTCATCGACGAGCTCAAAGAAAAGCACCTGCTCGTCGAGAGCCGCGGCGCGCAGATCGTCGATCTCGAAGCGTACGGCATGTCGCCGTGCATCATCCTGAAGTCGGACGGCTCATCGCTCTACGCCACGCGCGATATGGCGGCGGCGATCTACCGCAAACAGACCTACGATTTCGATAAGTGCCTCTACGTCGTCGCATATCAGCAGAATCTGCACTTCAAGCAGTTCTTCAAGGTGCTCGAGCTCATGGGCAAGGAGTGGGCGAAGGATCTCGTCCACGTCGCCTACGGCATGGTCTCCCTCGAAGACGGCGCAATGTCCACGCGCAAGGGCAACGTCGTGTTCCTTGAAGACATCATCAACAAATGCGTCGAAAAGGCGCTCGCCATCCTCGTGGAGAAGAACCCCGACCTCGAAAACAAGGAGGACGTTGCAAAAAAAGTCGGCGTCGGTGCGGTGGTGTTCGGCGCGCTCTATAACAATAAGATCAAAGATATCGTCTTTTCGTACGACAAGGCGCTCAACTTCGACGGCGAGACGAGCGTTTACGTGCAGTATACCTGCGCCCGCGCCTATTCGGTGTTGAATAGAGCGGAGGGCGTGAACTATAAAAACGCGCCTATATCGGAGCCGTGCGCGCAGGAGTTCGAGCTTCTGAAACTGCTCGCCGACTTTCCCGATACGGTGAGAGCGGCGGCGGAGAAGTACGAACCCTCGTATATCGCGCGGTATGCCGTGGACGTCGCGCAGAAGTTCAATAAGTTCTATATCGACTGCAAGATTTTACAGGCGGAGAGCGGTGTGAAGGAGATGCGTCTGCGCCTGACGGAAGCGACGCTTGTCACGCTCAAAAATGCGCTTACCCTTCTCGGGATCGGCGTGCCGGAGAAGATGTGATGTTAAAGGCGGTACTGTTCGACCTCGACGGGACGCTGCTCGATACGATCGGGGATATCGAAGAGCGGACGAATACAATGCTTTTGCACTTCGGGTATCCGCCTATCTCAAGGACACAGGCAAAGGCGTACGTGGGAGACGGGGCGAGAAGGCTCGTCGAACGCGCTCTTCCGCAGGGCGCGGAAAACATAGACGAATGCTACGCCTATTTCAAGGCGAACTTCGCAAGCGGGAACGCGCTCACCGAGCTGTTTCCTTATGAAAGAGAGTGTCTGCTTGCGCTCCTTAAAAAGGGGATCAAGCTCGCCGTTATCACGAACAAGCCGCAGGATGCGACCGATCGGCTCGTTGAAAAGTTTTTCAAGGATATCCCGTTCGGGTTCGTCGGCGGGGATTCGGGCATGTTTCCCTGCAAGCCCGATCCGTCGCTCGCGCAATACTGCGCGCTCAAACTGCGCGTCGCTCCGAGTGAGTGCGCGTTCGTCGGCGACGGGGAGACGGACGTGCGCACGGCGTTGAATGCGGGCATGTTCGGCGTCTCCGCGCTGTGGGGGTATCGCTCCAAGCAGCAGCTTGCGGATGCGGGCGCGACGGTGTTTGCAAGGGACTTTTCGGAGCTTGAAAAAATTTTGCTCGGCGCATGAATTTTTTCGAAAAAAACTATTGATATCCAATCCTAATTGTGATATAATGCAGTTACAAAACAAATTTGTTTATAAAGGAGAAAAAGATTTATGAAGAGATGTGCTGTTTGCGGTGAGATCGTAGAGGACGGCGTAGACGTTTGCCCCGTTTGCAAGGCAAAGAAGTTCGTTCCCGTAGAGGAGAAGGCATTTGCTTGCGAGCACCACGTGGGTGACGGCAAGGTAGAGGACAAAGAGGTAATGGACGGGCTTCACGCCAACTTCGCGGGCGAGTGCACCGAGGTCGGCATGTACCTTGCAATGGCGCGCGTTGCAGAGCGCGAGGGCTATCCCGAGATCGCAGAGGCATACAAGCGCTATGCGTATGAGGAAGCTGAGCACGCAGCGAAGTTCGCAGAGGTTCTCGGCGAAGTCGTAACGCCTTCCACCAAGAAAAATCTTGAACTTCGTGCGGCGGCAGAGACGGGCGCATGCGAGGGCAAACTCGCACTTGCAAAGCGCGCGAAGGAGCTCGGCTACGACGCAATTCACGATACCGTTCACGAGATGGCAAAGGACGAGGCTCGTCACGGCGCAGGCTTCAAGGGTCTCCTCAAGAGATATTTCAACTGAGTTTTTACAAATGATGAAAAAGGACAGGCAGCTTTGCCTGTTCTTTTTTTTATCGAGTAAATTAGATTTATCGGTAACATTTGCTTTTTTGGCGCTTTTTTGGCATAATACTGTTATAATATCAGGTGTAATCATCATGGTAAGGTTTGAGCAAAAGAAAAAGGTATCGCAAAATACCGTTCATATTATTTTTTGCGCGGTCATGTATGCGTTGCTCGCACTGTTCATTGTGGGGCTATCGGTGTTCAACGCCAACTATACGACCATTTACAGCAGCCCGAAGGTGCACGGAGGGGAAGTTGATTTTGAAAACGTCGATCTTCCTTCGCGCGACGTTGCATGCAATCTGGCGGGCGAATGGGAATTTTTTTATGATCAATGGATCGTGACCGACGGTTGCGACGGTTCGCCCGACGGTATGATCTCTCTGCCCGATCTGTGGACATATAAAGATTTTGGGAACGGCAGTCTTCCGAAGACGGGCTTTGCTTCCTACCGCCTGTATGCCAAAAACGTACAGCCCGATATCAACGTAACCGTCTATCGCCATTACAGTAATTTTGCTTACAGGGTATTTATCAACGGAGAGCTGAACTATCGGAGCGGCGAAATATCGAAGGACGTGAACGGAACGGTTGTCACAGGCAGCACCGATGAAAGACACCCCTACAAAACGGACGGGAGCCCGCTCGAAATCGTCATAGAGCTCTCGGCAACGCGTACGGGCGGGTTCAACGCTGCGCCGTGGCTCGCCGCTTCATCGACGGGAAACGTCTACGGAACCAACCTGCGTGCTTCCAACTATATTGCGATCGGCATTACAACGGCGGCGGTTGTAACGAGCATTCTCACTTACGTCTTCTTCCGATACAGACGGGACATTACCGTTCCCGCGTTTATGCTTGCACTGTATGCACACTTTCTGTCAAGCAGGGACATGCTGTATGTCTTTCGTTTGCAGATCACAACGGCGATGATATTGAGTTTTCTTTCGGCGATCGTTGCCTTTGTGCTGCTGATGCTGCATTTTCGGCGGAGCGGTGCGCCCTTGAAGCGGATACCCATCATCGCGGTCTCATCTGTTGCCGCCGTTCTCACAGCGCTATTGTTTGCATTTTACGGCACGCCGATTGCGCCTGTCAGTGCATTCATGGTATTTGCGATCGGCTGTTCCTTTCTCGTTCCCATTGTGTTCAATAGGAGATTTGCCGCCATTCAGCGCGTCGTTTACGGTACGCTGTTCATGTTTTTAATGTCGGTATTCTGCTTTGAACTGTGCGACGCATTGGGACTTCTTGTATTCGGCACAGAGTTTATATTCACGTTTGAGCTGATGGCGATCATCATATGCTTTGCCATTCTTTGGCTATGGAAAATGGCAAAGGCGGCGCACAACGCGATCCGTGTAAGCGAACTCGAATGTGAGCTGTCCGCGGTCAAGAGTCAGGCGCTGCGGGCACAGATAAAGCCGCATTTTGTGTACAATTCTCTGACTGCCATTCAGTCGCGCTACCGCGACGGGCTCAGCGAAGGGGATCGGGCGATCGAACAGTTTGCAAAACATCTCAGGCTGATCACCGATCACGGCAGCGAAGACATCATCTCCTTCGAAGACGAAGTCCGCAACGTTCTCAACTACTTCGAGCTTGAAAACCTGCGCGCAAACGGAAAACTTCACTTGTATCTCGATTTAAGCGAGACCGATTTTTCCGTTCCCGTGCTCTCCCTGCAACCGCTCATCGAAAATGCGATACGGCACGGGGAGCTGAGGAACAGGCAGGAAGGGTATATTCAGCTCTCGTCGGAGAAAACGGAGCGGGCGATCATGATTACGGTGAGCGATAACGGTAAGGGGTTCGACGTAAAAGCCGTGCACGCGGGCGTAGGCATCGAGAACACGCGGAAGCGGTTTGAGCTCATCGGCGCAGAGATGAAAATCGAGAGCGAACAAAATTGCGGTACGCGGGTCACGATCGAAATTCCGTTGGAGTAATTATATGAAAATTATTGTTGTTGACGACGAACTGTCGGCATTGAACACCTTTCTTCCGCATGTGGTGGACGACATGAATATCGAGTGCAAAATGTTTTTGAACGCGCCGCGCTCTGCCCTCGAATACGTGCGCATCAACAGGGTAGACGTTGCGTTTCTCGATATCAGAATGCCCGAGATCGACGGCGTCGAGCTCGCGGGGCGCATGCTGCACGTCGATCCGAAGCTGAAAATCGTCTTTATCAGCGCATATGCAAAGGATGAAGACGAAATACGGGCACGGCTGAACGGACGGGTTGCGGCGTTCTGCCATAAGCCGTACAGCGCGGAAAAGTTAAAAACGCTGCTTGCCTCATTGAATGCGCAGAGTGCAAAGCCAAGTCTCTATTTGCGCACGTTCGATGCGTTCGATTTGTTTGTCAACGGCGTTGCCGTCGATTTTTCGTCCAGCAAGGCAAAGGAATTGCTCGCGCTTCTGACCGACGCGCGCGGTTCGTATGTGAATATGGATACGGCGATCGGCAATCTGTGGCCGGATCGGAATGCCGAACTC
>CAMWQK010000061.1 GCA_947176445.1 uncultured Clostridia bacterium
ATATATCTCCAAATCTTTCGCACGAAACACGTGCCTTTTTATTTTTTCGTCAGTTTTGCGTTGATTTTCTTTGCAAAATCCGCATTGCTCTCCGATTTCTTCATCTCCTCAAAGATTTGCTCGGGGCGGGAGACATACCCTTCCTGCCGCAGCGCAATCGCCGCTTCGAGCTCCTCACCATGGAGCAGCAATTCTTCCTTCCGCGTTCCCGAGCGAACGAGATCGATTGCCGGGAAGATGCGCTTTTCCGCAAGCTCGCGGGACAGGAAGATATCCGCATTTCCCGTACCCTTGAATTCCTCGTAGATGACGTCGTCCATGCGGCTGCCCGTCTCTACAAGCGAGGTGGCGATGATCGTGAGCGATCCGCCCTCCGTCGTGTTCCGCGCCGCGCCGAAGAACCGCTTGGGCTCCGTCAAAGCACCGACGTCCAGCCCGCCCGTAAGCGTCCTGCCCGTGCCCTCTATCACGCTGTTGTACGCCCGCGTGAGCTTGGTGATCGAATCGAGCAGGATCATAACGTCCGAACCCATCTCGACGAGCCGTTTTGCGTGCGCAAGCGTGAGCTCCGCCGCCCGGATATGATGCTCCGCTCCCTCGTCGAAGGTGGAATATACGACCTCCGCCGCATCCACGCTCATGCGGATATCGGTCACCTCTTCGGGGCGCTCGTCGATAAGCAGAACGATGAGTTGAATGTCGCGGTGATGCTCGGAGACGGCGCGTGCAATATCCTTGATGAGCGTCGTCTTTCCCGCCTTAGGGGGTGCGACGATGAGCGTACGCTGTCCTTTCCCGATGGGCACAAACAGATCGAGCACACGCAACGAGAGCGCATCGTCCTTCTCGGAGAGCTTAATCTGTTCATTTGTATAACAGGCGGTGAGCTGATCGAACTTTCTCCTGTTCTGCGTATTGCAGAACGGAATATTGTTGACGCTCAAAAGCTCGGCAATGGCAGGCGACCCGTTCGCCACCTGCGGCGAGACGGTACAGGCGACGCGATCGCCGTGGCGCAGACCGTGCGCATGTAAAAAAGGCGCGGGAACGAATACGTCTCCCCCGCTTGTCGGCTGACAGTTATTCACCCGAACGAACGCATAGCCGCTCGGCAATACTTCCAGAATCCCCGCATACACGGGCGAATCAAAAACGGGCGCACTGTCGTGCACCGCAAATACGTTTTTTTCCTCATCTTGCAAAAAACGCATGCGAATATCTGCAAGCGTCTTCTGAATGACGGGATCGAGATAGATCTGCTTTGCGGGCGCGCCCTTGTTGGAGCGCGGAACGGGCAGCTTCTGCCCCATCAGCACCGCTACGATCTCTTCGATCAACGCGTCTTTATTGATTGCTGTGGCTTGCGGCACGCCGCTCTCGCGCCCGAGGACGCGCAAAGAGGCAAGCGGGAGCGTTTCAAGATACTCCCGATATGCCGCATCCATGGTGATTGCATCCATTATCTGTCGCGCTCCATCAGGATGACTTTCGTCATATCCTCCCCGAGGTCGTCGCGGGTAAGTTCGATCTCCGAATCTTCGAGGTACTCCACTTCCTCCTCGTCGAACATATCGAGGAAATCGTCGGGCTTATCGATATCGAGATCGAGCCCCTTTGTCTTATAGTGCATGGGAATGACGATCGAGGGCATGATGCGGTCGACGTATTCCTTCGCCTGTTCCGCGTCGATGGTGTATTTTCCGCCGACGGGGAGCATCAGAACATCGACGGGCAATAGCGTCTCAATGAGCGAAGAGGAACACTCCTCGCCGAGATCGCCGAGATGGCAAACGTCTACGCCGTCCATACGGAACTTGAAGATGACGTTTTTCCCGCGCTTTCTCCCTTCCTCGTCGTCGTGAGCGCTCTTGATACCGGTAATGCTGACGCCCGCGACCTCTTCCTGACATTCCTCATTGAACACAACGGGCTTCCCGTCGACTGCCGCAAGATTGTTGTGATCGTAATGATCGTGGCTCATCGTGACCACGTCGGCACGAACACGCGGCATAGGAAAACCGACGTCCCCGTAAGGGTCGCAGACGACGGTCGTTCCCGTACTTTCCGTCAAGGAAAAACACGAGTGTCCAAGATAACGAATTTTCATTTCTCCTCCGAATCCGTTTTTACAAATATTTCCAAATGATAACGTTCTGCATTCTGCGGAACTCCGAGCTCGTATTTGAGCGTGATACAAAAGCCGTCCGCAAGACGCCGCCTTTCGTATTTTTCAGTGAAAATGCAAAGATACCCTTCGCCGCCTGCCGCCGTGAGCGTTGCACGCGTCTCTTCGCCGCCGCAAAAGACCATCGAAAGTCCGGTCTCCCCCTTACGCGACATAGAGAATGCCCGCTTCGTTGCAACCAGTTCTACGCTGTCTGCGTCCTGTTTATACGACACGGTTACGCTGTCCTGACGGCATTCATATCTGCCCTCTGCCCGAAAGACGGACTCATTTCCCGCCACCCGCGTCAATATTTCAACAGTACAACAATTCACCATATTCCATTATAAAGCATATTTTAACTTTTGTAAATAAAATCAACGTATTTTCATGCGGATTTTATCCGTTTTTTTGATAAAAATCCAAATGCGCCTCTTTGCCGAGCCGAAGCAGTTGCTCCATACGATCCTCATCGCCCATAGCGAGTGCGTTGCGATATTCCTTGAGCCGCGAGATCAAGCCATCCGTCTCGCACAAGAGCTCGTCACGATTGAGGAAGAACAGCTCCGTCCACAACGCCTCGTCGAGCAGCGCGACGCGTGTCATGTCCTGAAAGCTCCCACCCGTAAACCCGAGCGACGAGGGCGCCTCTTCGCTGCGAATATACGCGCTCGATACGAGGTGCGCAAGCTGAGAGGTGAGCGCGATCTTGCGATCGTGTGCCGCGGCGGAACACTCCACCACCCGCTGAAATCCCATATCACGACCGAGCGCCTCGATGATGGAGACCGCCCGCTTATCCGTCGAACGGTTGAGCGTGATCACGAGGTTCGCACCGCGGAAGAGCGTTGCGCTCGCGGAGGTAATTCCGCTCGTCTCCTTGCCCGCCATCGGATGCGTTCCCACGTACACATAGTGGCGCGGTCTCTTCAGAACGCATTTTTCGATTGCGCTCTTCACGCCGCATACGTCGGCAACGATACAGCCGCTCGGGAAATTGCCCGTATCGAGCTCCTTCATCGTCGCCGCGGGCGGCAGCGCGAGAAACACGACTTCCGCCTCCGAATAGTTTTTCACGATCCCGTCGATCATATTGTGTTCGAGTGCATAATCGAGCGGTTCGCGGCTGCGGTTTTTCCCGTAGACGGTATGCCCTGCCTTTTTCAGCGACGCGCAGATCGACGCTCCGATGATTCCAAGTCCGTACACGACAATTTTCATATTGCACCACCAAAAAATTGAGAATTTCTAAATTTAATCCGATTTATGTTACGCATAGTACTTCAATTATGCCAATTTTAACCTATTTTAAGAACAAATCCATGAGATAGCCGTATGATTTCAAATTGCTACGCCGCACTTTGTAGTCGGGCAAAATGCGGGAGACTTCCCGCCAGAACGCCGTGCTATGATTAAAACAGACGGTGTGACAAAGCTCGTGCACGGCGATATATTCGATGATCTCGGGCGGCAAAAATGCTAAGCGAAAGGTATAGGCAATCACCCGTTCACGGTTGCAGGAGCCCCACCGACTGCGCGCCGAGGAAATCCGAACGCGCGAAAACGCAAAGCCGTACCGCTCCGCAATCTGCTGCGTGAGCCGAAACATCGGTTCATAGCAAAAGGGTTTTAAGAGTCGCGCAAGCGCCTCCGCTCTCCCCTCTTGCGGCAAAAAGACCGTATCCCCCGCAATGCGCGTCCGCCCCGTAGCGAGGAGATAAGACTTTCCGAAAATCGTTATCCTCTCCCCGTCGGCAAGGGAAATCTGCGGAATATTTTGCCGCGCTGCGAGGCGCTTTAACACCCAACGGCGGTGCCGCTTAACAAAACGGGAGATCTCCGCATCGGACAGGGACAGCGGCGCTCGAACGACGACTTCGCCGTTTTTTTCCACGTTGAGCGTGAGCGTTCTCCGTCTCCCTCTGATGACTTTGTAAGCGATCTCTTCCATACGCACTTACATTATAACATTTTTTTTGCAGAATTTCAAGAAATTCGCCCCGCTTTATCGAGCCGGACTTGACTTTTTTTTGCGCCTCTGCTATACTCGACCTATGAACGAATACAAGGTAAAACCCTATCGACCCAACGGAAAAATATTAGAGGTGCGCGTTCCCGCTTCCAAGAGCATTCTCAACCGCGCACTGCTCCTTTCCGCCTTTTCCAAAGGGATCGTCCACCTCACCTGCGGCGCACTCAGTGAGGATACGCGGGCATTCTTGGATTGCCTGCATGCGCTCGAGATCGTCGCGGAGCAAACGGATCACGGCATCACCGTGCACGGCTGCGACGGAAGCGTTCCCGTCCGCAATGCCGTTCTCAACGTAAAGAGCGCGGGCACCGCCGCACGGTTTTTAACGGTCGCCCTCGCATTTGCGGGCGGCGACTATACGTTGACTTCATCCGAACAGATGAAGCGTCGCCCGATGGACGTGCTCGCCCTGCTAGAAGAAGCGGGCGTTAATATCACCTATCTCGAAGAAAAGGGTCACTTCCCCTTCCGTCTGCATTCGGACGGCATTGTAGCGGAAGAACTCACCGTAGACACCGACCGCAGCACGCAGTACGCAAGCGGCATTCTGCTTGCGGCAGGTATGCGGGATACACCGCTCAGACTTTGCTTAACGGGAAGCCGCACAAACGGCAGTTACATCAATATCACCAAGAATATGCTGCGCGCATTTCATACTCCCTATGCGGAACATGAGAACGTTCTCACGGTATTCCCGAGCGAACAGCCGCCGCAGCAGTACACCGTCGAGCCGGACGTCTCGGGCGCGTGCTACTTCTATGCGCTCGCACTCCTCCATCGCACGCGCGTGCTCGTGCACGGCGTACATTCGGACAGTACGCAGGGCGACATGAAGTTTCTGTCTCTCCTCGCTGAAAAAGGCGTCGTATTTACGGAGCAAGCGGAAGGACTGCTCGCAGACGGCAGTAACGTCAAAGATTTTACGGGATTTGACGTTGACATGAGCGACTTTTCCGACCAAACTCTCACCACAGCCGCGCTCGCCCCTTTCGCAACCAGCCCTTCTGTTCTTCGCAATGTTTCGCATATCCGCTTACAAGAGTGCGACCGTATTGCGGCAATCATTGAAAATCTCGCGGCGATCGGCGTACCCGCAAGCACGGACGGCAATGATATTTATATCACCCCCGCACCGATCACAGGCGGCACCATCGATCCGCACGGCGACCACCGCGTGGCGATGGCGTTCTCCCTCGTCGGATTAAAGACGGGAAATATTGCCGTTTCCGACCCCGACTGCTGCAAAAAGACGTTCGAAAACTTCTTCGAGCTCCTTGAAAAAATTACGCGGTAATTACTTTGAATGAAAAATACCCGCTCGGCCGAAACGGTCGGGCGGGCTAATTTTTTACTTGGATTGTTTCTCCATATATTTTTTGAGAAGGTCGAACATCTCCTCCGAAATGACGTGCTCGATCCGACAGGCATTCTCCTCTGCAAGCGTCTTATCCGCCCCGAGCGCCATGAGCGCGCGGGTAATGATCCGATGCCGTTCGTATATCGCTGCCGCCTTGCAGTGCCCCGTCTCCGTCAGCGTGATATCGCCCGAACCGTCAATTTGGATATACCCCTTTTGGCAGAGCAGATTGACCGCGCGGGAAACGCTCGACTTCGCATAGTCGAGCTCTTCGACGATATCTACGGAGCGAACGCTCGGTTTCTTCTCCTTTAAGAGCAGGATCGTCTCCAAATACATTTCTTCCGATTCGTGTGTCTTCATGCCGTTTCTTCCCTTATATATTATTT
>CAMWQK010000062.1 GCA_947176445.1 uncultured Clostridia bacterium
ATGATTTCGATATTCCGCTCTACCTCAATCATACGATCACGAAGATCGAGGGCAAGGAGCGCGTGACGGGCGTCGTCGTCTCGGAAGTGGACGAAAATAAGCGCCCGATTGCGGGAACGGAGATGCACTTCGACTGCGACACCGTGCTCTTCTCCGTGGGACTGATTCCCGAGAACGAGCTCACCAAGGAGGCGGGAATCGCACTCTCGCCGCGCACACGGGGCGCGGTTGTCTATCAGAACCGCGAGACGGAAGTGAGCGGTGTCTTTGCCTGCGGGAACGTGTTGCAGGTGCACGATCTCGTCGACTTTGTCTCGGAGGAGTCCGAGCTTGCGGGAAGGTCTGCGGCAAAGTATGTTTCGGAGGGCGAGACGGCGCATCGGGCAGTTGAGACAGTTGCGGGGCAAAACGTGAGCTACGTGTTGCCGCAGAAGATTGATCGGAATATCGGCGGGGACGTAAAGCTCTTTCTCCGCGTGACGAATACGTTCCAGAATTGCACGATCAGGGCAATGTGCGGCGATCAGGTGCTCGCGGAGCGCAAAAAGCGCATTGCCGTGCCGGGAGAGATGGAGACACTCATTCTGCGCGAGGCGGCAATCAAGGGCGCTTCGGGAGAAATCACGGTTTGCTTGGAGGTGAACGCATGAGTAAAGTGGAATTGACCTGCGTCGAGTGTCCGATGGGCTGTACGATCGAGGTGGAGACGGAACACGGACGGGCGGTCTCCGTGAAGGGAAACACCTGCCCGCGCGGCAAGCTATATGCGGAAAACGAGGTCGTCTGCCCCAAGCGGGTCATCACGACTACGGTACGCGCCGTAAGCGGCGAGATGATCCCCGTCAAGACGAGCGAGCCCGTCAACAAGGCGGAGATGTTTGAGATCATGAAAAAAATCAACGGATTGCACCCCGTTTTGCCCGTGAAGATCGGGGATATCTTACTTGAAAATATCAGCGACGGGGCAAACCTCGTTGCTACGGGAAACCGCGAATAGAGCGACAGGCGGCAGTGGATTTGCCGTCTCTTGGAAGGACAAGGAGAAAAAATATGAAGGATTGCGACATCAAGAATTTGACCGCGGAAGAGAAGATCAAGCTCGTCATGGGTAAAAACTGGTGGGAGAGCCACGATCTGGGCGGAAAAGTGCCGTCCTTTCGCGTGAGCGACGGTCCCGTCGGCTTGCGGTGTTTAGAGAATTGCGACGAGTGGACGAACGACAGTCTGCGTCCGTCCGTTGCCTATCCGAGCTATCAGATGCTCGCGCAGAGCTGGGATAAATCGCTCGCGTATGAGTACGGCGCGGCGGTTGCCGACGACTGTATGGATATGGGCGTCGATATCATTCTCGGACCGGGGTGCAATATCAAGCGCACGCCCCGCTGCGGGCGCAACTTCGAGTACTTTTCCGAAGATCCGTACCTCGCGGGCGTGTTTGCGAAATCTTTTATCGAGGGCGCGCAGGAGAGCGGAATCGGCGTTGCGCTCAAACACTACTGCTGTAACAATCTCGAAACGGTGCGGCGTTGGCGGTCGAGCGATCTCGACGAGCGTACTCTGCGGGAAATCTATCTGAAACCGTTTGAGATCGCGTGCGAGGCAAAGCCCTGGACGGTGATGAGCTCGTATAACCTCGTAAACGGCGTGCGTATGGCGGAGAACGGCGCGCTGTTTACGCTCCTTCGAGAGGAATTCGGGTTTAACGGCATGATCATGTCTGACTGGGAGGTTGTGCAGGACACCGAAGTAAGTCTGGAAGCGGGCTTGGACTGGGAGATGCCGTACTGCGAAGCCCATGAACGGGAGCGGGAACAGCTCCTGAAAGAGGGAAAAATCGACTTGAACGCCCTCGACGAATGCGCAGGGCGCGTGCTTGCGCTCGCGCAAAAGGTGAGCGAGCACAAAAAGACGCGCAAGGCAAGGCGCACGGTGGAAGAGCGGATCGCGCTTGCGCAGAAAGTGGAGGAGGAAGCTATCGTCCTCTTGAAAAATAACGGCGTTCTGCCCTTGCAATCGGGAAAAATCTGCGTGACGGGCGCGCCCGTCCGCTCCTACTACTACGGGGGCGGAAGCAGTGCGGTTGTCCCCAACCGTCCGTATGTGTCCTTAGACGAGGCGTTAAAAAGAAGCGGCGTTGATGCAGTCTACGTGGATACGATCACGAATTTTTGCATGTTCGAACACCTTCCAAAGGCGTTGCAGGCGTGCAAGGAGTGCGATGTGACTGTTTTTTGCGTTGGGACGGGCAATAACGTAGAGACCGAGGCAAAGGATCGGGCGGATATTTCGCTCATTCCGGAGGAGTTGGAGGCGCTTCGCTATCTTCGGAAATACAGTAAAAAACTCATCGTCGTCGTGTATGCGGGTTCGGCGGTCGATCTAAAAGAAGTGGACGCGCTTGCCGACGGGGTGTTGCTCGCGGGATTTGGCGGACAGTGCGTTTCGCAGGCGGTCGCGAACGTGTTGACAGGCAAGGTCAATCCCTCGGGAAGGCTTTCGGAAACGTATGCAAATTGCCTTGAAGATATCCCCGCCGAGCATGCACCCAAAGACGAGTATCACGTAAAGTATGCAGAGGGACTGAACGTCGGATATCGGTATTTCTCCTCCCGCGGGATCGGCGTCTTATATCCGTTCGGCTACGGACTGAGCTACACGCAGTTTACATATCGGGATCTGAAAGTTATGACGGAAGGGGCGCAGGTGCGCGTATCAGTGAAGGTGAAAAACGCGGGCGCAGTCAAGGGGAAAGAGGTGATACAGCTCTATGCGCAGGAATTGAGCCCGAAGGTGGAGCGCCCTTTGCGCGAGCTTCGCGCGTTTGAGAAAATCGAGCTGAATGCGGGCGAAGAGAAGGAAGTTGTCTTTATGCTGAATAAGAGCGAGCTTAGCTACTATTCGGTCGAAAAGAAGGCTTGGGTATTCGAAGCGGGGAATTATATCTTTGAAATCGGAAGGAACGCACGGGATATCGCGCTCTCTCAGGAAATGAAATTAAATTGATAATAAACCTCCACTGCGATGCCGGTGGGGTTTATTCATTCAATTCTACTTCAAGTAGAGTAAATAACCGTAAAACTCTACGGAGCGTGTGTGTTAAAACAACTTATTTTTTGCGATAATGTTTGCAGGAGGTCTGCTCATGGAACAAGCTAAGATCGGCAAATTCATTCAGGAGATGAGGCGGCAGCAATCGCTCACGCAGCGGGAGTTGGCGGAAAAGCTGAATATTTCGGATAAGACTGTCTCCAAGTGGGAGACGGGGAACGGTTTACCCGAAGTAAGTTTAATGCTTCCGCTCTGTGATCTGCTCAACATCAGCGTGAATGAACTTTTATCCGGCGAACGGCTTGATGAAAGACAGTATCATAAGAGAGCAGAAGAGAACATTATGAGTCTCTTAAACGAAAAGGCGGAAGCAAAAAAGAAGATCATCATGAGTGTGATCATTTGCCTGATCACGTTACTTGCAGGCGGAACGCTCGTCGTGCTTGCGGGCGCGCTTGAAATGGAAATATGGCTGCGCATTTTGCTCGTCGTGCTGGCAGTCATCATCGTCGGCTTGGGGATCGGGCTGGTGTGCGCGCTCGATCGGGAGACGGGCGTGTATGAATGCCCGCATTGCGGCGAGCGGTTTGTTCCGTCTGTGAAATCATACGTCTTCGGAATGCACACGATTACGAAGAGGAAGTTGAGCTGTCCGCATTGCGGAAAGCGTAGTTACTGTAAAAAGCACTTCACGAAAGAGTAACATGGGGCGCTCTGCTCGGGCGAATATGAAAAAAGACCGCCGACGGCGGTCTTTTTATATATCGAATTATCGTTGCACTCTGCCCGAAGCGTTGCCGCCTGCAAGCGCCTTCACCTCGTCGAGGCAGACCATATTAAAGTCGCCTTCGATCGAGTGCTTCAAGCAGCTTGCGGCAACCGCAAATTCGATCGCGTCGGCGGGGGAGTAGCCGTTCGTAAGCGCGTAGATGAGCCCGCCGCCGAAGCTGTCGCCGCCGCCGACCCTGTCTACAATGTGCATGGAGTATTTTTTGGAAAATACCGCCTTGCCCTCGGTATACAGCATTCCCGACCAGTCGTTGTCGTTTGCGGATTTGCTCTCGCGAAGCGTGATTGCAACGCCCTGAAAGCCGAATTTCTCCGTCAGCTGTTTCGCAACGGAAATGTAGCCGTTCGTATTGAGCGTTCCGCCCTGAATATCGCTGCCGTCCGCTTCGATCCCGAACACATCTTTGGCATCTTCCTCGTTCGCGATGCAGTAGTCGATATATTTTGCAAGCTCGCTCATGACCTTGCTCGCCCGTTCCTTGCTCCACAGTTTTTTGCGGTAATTGAGATCGCACGAGACGGTAATGCCTTTCTCCTTCGCCTTTTTGCACGCGGTCAAACAGATTGCCGCCGTTTTTTCGGAGAGAGCGGGGGTGATCCCCGTGAAGTGGAACCAACTTGCGCCTTCGAAGATACGATCCCAATCGAAATCGCTCTCTTCCGCCTCGGAAACAGAGGAGTGGGCGCGGTCGTAGATGACTTTGGAAGGGCGCTGGCTTGCGCCTTTCTCGCAGTAATAAATGCCCACGCGCTCGCCGCCCCGTACGATAAGGGAAGTATCTACGCCGAACTTTCTGAGCGAGTTGACCGCCGCCTGCCCGATCTCGTGCGCGGGAAGTTTGGTTACGAATGCGGCGTTCATTCCGTAGTTTGCAAGGCTCACCGCAACGTTTGCTTCCGCGCCGCCGAACGTCGCTTCGTATTTCTCGCTCTGCACAAACCGCAGATAGTTTTCGGGAGCAAGCCGAAGCATGAGCTCTCCGAACGTGACGATTTTATTTTTCATATGCCTTCAATGCCTCCTCAACGAACGAACTTCCGCCGACGGCGAAAATCTTATCGCAACTTAAATATTCTTCCAGATTATTCTGATCGATCCCGCCCGTCGGAATAAATTTCACCTGCGGGAAGGGTGCGCTCAGCGCCTTGATCGCCTTTAATCCGCCGTAGATATTCGCAGGGAAGAATTTGACGGTCGTAATACCCAGTTCGAGCGCCTGCATGATCTCCGTCGGCGTGACGCAACCGGGATAGTAGGGCACGTTTTTCTCCTTGCAGATCTTTGCAACGCTCTCGGAAAGTCCGGGGGAGACGATGAATTTCGCCCCTGCGGCGAGCGCACGTTCGCACTGTTCGGCGTTGATGACCGTTCCCGCGCCGATATACATCTCGGGAAAGTTTTTCACGGCGAGTTTGATCGCGTCTTCCGCGCACGCCGTGCGGAAGGTGATCTCGGCACATTCGATGCCGTAATTTTTGAGTGCCGAAAGAATATGATTTGTTTCGCTTAACTCGCGAATGACAACCACGGGAATTCGTTTGTCCATTTGCTACTCCTATGATTTAATAATGGTTTTATTATAGTAACTATCTAAAAAATTGTCAAGGGTCTGTCGGTGATTTTCGTTTAACCCCTTGCGGAATTTGCTTTTTTGTGATAGGATAGAAAGGAAGTATATTCACGGAGCGTGAAAGATGAAATTAAGCGATAAACTGGTATTCGGAAACAGACAAATCAACAACCGCGTGGTGTTTCAGCCGATGGAGGGCTGCGACTGCAACACGGACGGAACGCCGAGCGAGTTTACAAAAGAAAAGTACCGTTCCTTTATGAAATCAAAGGCGGGAATCGTCTGGTTTGAGGCGAACGCTGTCTGCGAAGAGGGCAGAACAAATCCGCATCAGATGATGCTCACAAAGGAAAATCTTCCGTCCTTTCGCGCGTTTGTGCAGGAATTAAAGGAGCTTGCGCTCCGCGAGAACGACTTTGTGCCGCTCATGCTCATTCAGTTGACCCATTCGGGCAGACAGAGCGTAAATCCGATCATTGCATACCGCAATCCCGTTTACGAGGAGAAGCGACCCGTCAGGGA
>CAMWQK010000063.1 GCA_947176445.1 uncultured Clostridia bacterium
CTTCCAAGGAGAGTTTGCCGAAGCACTCAAAGCGCTCGTCGAGCTTACGGTCAACCACATCGGCTCGATCGTCGGCTCGATCGTCGGGCTCGTCGTCATCTATCTCTTAGCCCGCTTTTTTAACGGACTTGCGCTGTTTACGGTGGGGTGTGCGCTCAACGACAGAATGCAGATCTATGCGAGAACAAAGTTCTCCACGGCATTCTTCACGGGCTTCGGAAAGGCTGCGCTCTACACCGTCATCTACGTACCGCTTGCGTTCTTGTACGATGCAGTCACCGTGCTCGTGAGCTGGTTTTTCTTCTTCTACGTACTTTCGTTTTTGGTGGGGCACGGCTTCCTTTCGGTGATCGTATCGCTCATGCTTACGGCAACGGCAATCATCGCGTTGCAGGCGTTAAAGCTCACGATCGTCTCCAAGTGGATGCCTGCGGTCATCAACGGGGCGAAAAACGGTGCGGCGCTCAAAGCGAGTATCTCGTACGGGAAGAACTTCGGCGGGCGTTTCTCCAACTTCCTCGTTGCCAACTATCTCATCATTCTCATCAACGTCATCTGTGCGATCTTCACGCTCGGCAGTGCGCTCTTTCTCACGCTTCCCATGAGCTTTTTGTTCCTGCTCACCCTTCAATTCGTACACTTCTACGAGGACGAGGGCAGACGCTACTTCATCTCGTTCGAGAAGCTCAAAGGCGAGGAACACGAAGACATTATTCAGAAATAAAATGTAGAAACAGGACGCACATTGTGCGTCTTGTATTTTCGGAGGAGATCATATGAATTATCGTGACCTGTATAACAAGTGGCTGTGTGATGCCCGTCTGACGGAAGAGGAGCGTGCGGAGCTGAAAGCGATCGCAACGGACGAAAAGGAGCAGGAATACCGCTTCGGCGGCGAGCTTGCATTCGGTACGGCGGGTATGCGCGGGATCATCGGTTGCGGTATCAATATGATGAACGTACATACCGTCATGCGCGCGACGCAGGGGCTTTCGATGTACATCAAGACGCTTTCGGCTGCGGAACAGGCACGGGGCGTCGTCATCTCCTACGATACGCGCCGCGGCAGCCGCGTGTTTGCGAAGGCGGCGGCGGGCGTGCTCGCAAAGAACGGCATCAAGGTCTACCTCTTTAACGAAGTGCACCCCGTTCCCATGCTCTCGTACGCGGTTCGCTATTTACATACGATTGCGGGTATCATGATCACCGCATCGCACAATCCCAAGGAATATAACGGCTATAAGGTGTACGGCGAGGACGGCGCGCAGATGTCTCCCGAGGCAACGGCGGTCGTCGTCAAATTCATGGAGGGGATCACCGATTATCTCTCGGTGAGCGGCGACGAGAACAGCCCGCTCATTGAGAAAGTACCCGCGGAAGTGGACGAGACGTACATTCAGACGCTTGCAAAGCTCACGCTCTCCCATAAGGCGGTGGAGACCTGCGGCAAGAACTTAAAGCTCGTATATACCCCCGTGCACGGCTCGGGCTACGTTCCTGTCATGCGCATTCTCAAAAAGCTCGGCATCAACGTGACGATTGTCGAGGAACAGACGACGGAGGACACGGAGTTTTCCACCGTCAAAGTGCCCAACCCCGAGTTCAAAGAGACGCTCTCGATGGGTATCGCGCTTGCGAACAAAATCCAGGCGGACGTCGTATTCGGGACGGATCCCGACTCCGACCGTCTCGGCGTCGTCGTAAAGGACGACGAGGGCGAGTTTATCGCACTCTCGGGCAATCAGGTGGGCATTCTCCTGCTCGACTATATCTTAACGCGGCTGAAAGAGGAGAACGCACTGCCCGAAAACGCCGCGGTCGTCAAGTCGTTCGTAACGACGGGCATGGCAAAGGCGATCTGCGATGACTTCGGCGTCACGCTCTTTGAGACGCCCGTCGGCTTCAAGTTTATCGGCGAGAAGATCAAGCAGTGGGAGACGGACGGCTCGTATAGCTACGTGTTCGGGTTCGAGGAGTCGTGCGGGTACCTGCGCGGTACGCACGCGCGCGATAAGGATGCGGTCGTCGCGTCCATGCTCTGCGCCGAGATGGTCTGCTACTATACCTATGTCGGCAAGACGGTCTACAAGAGATTGCAGGAGATTTACCAAAAGTACGGCTATGTTCTCGATAAGAACATCTCCATTCAGTATTCGGGGTTGAACGCCATGAAGGAGATGAACGCCGTCGTCAATGCGTTGAAGTCGGTGAAGGTCGAGCGGTTCGGCTCGCTTGAAGTGGAGGCGGTGCGCGATTATTCGGCGTCCGTCCGCCGCGATAAGTGGGGGAAGGAGACTTCGATCGATATTCCCAAGTGCAACTGCGTCTATTACGAACTTGCGGGCGGCTCGTTCATCTGCGTTCGCCCTTCGGGTACGGAGCCGAAGCTGAAGATCTACTATTCGATTAAGGCGGCGGACGAGGCGGCGGCTCAGCTCGCCTTGGAGGACGCCAAGAAGGCGGTCGAAAAGCTCCTCGAAAGCGTGAAGAAGTAAAAATTAAGTAATGAAAAAGCTCGGGAAAACCCCGAGCTTTTTTGTTTGTTTTTTGAACTTAGTAGGGAATACGGTTGTACAGTCCTTCGAGGAACTCGTGGACGATCGCCTTCTGCTTTGCCTCGTAGGGGGTGAGCGTCTTGGGATCTTCCACAGCGTCGAATACCGTAATGCCCTTTGCCTGCAACGTCTGAATGCACGCCTTCTCATAGATGCAGGGAAGGACGGTGACGTCGTCGAGGTGCTCGTCTACGAGCGTTTTCAGCTCTTCGAGTGCGAGCGTAGGCACGGACTTGATCTTGGAGAAGCCGTTGGGGAGAACGAACTTGATCTTGTTCATATCGAGGCTCGCGTCGACGAAGTATTGCAGGGTATTGTAGAAGCCGTTTACACCCAGCTTGTTGAGCTGTACGACGAGAATGACCATGTCGACGATTTCCAGAACGAGCTCGGACGTGCGGTTGCTCGAAGGGGGCAGATCGAAGAATACCGCATCGAACTGATCGATGAGCGTCTGCAACGTTTCGAGGAACTGCTTTTCGAATGCGCGCTCGAGCGTGAGCTTTTTGGAGAGCATGTCCGTGTTCAGCGTTTTGATGGCATACAGATTGTCGCGAAGGGGAATGAGCGTCTCGTCGAGCGAGCACACCTTCGCGCAGTAGTGTTCGAGGTAGTTGTCGTCCCGCTCGAACACCTTGTCCGAACAGCCGAACATCTCGAAGAGGGAGTTCTGGTCGTCGATACTGACGACGAGCACGCGCTTGCCCTGCTGTGCAAGGTAGGTTGCGTGTTCACCCGTGATGGTCGTCTTGCCGACGCCGCCCTTTTTACAGAAATAAGTATATGTCATTTGAGTTCACATCCTTTCGCGTTCAGCGATTTCTTGAATGATTCAAACAGCTCGGGATATGCGGAGAACGCGTATGCGAGCATTGCGGCGTCGAGCATTTCTCCCGCCTTTTTTCCCGTCTTTGCGATGAGGGAGAGGAGAAGCTCCTTGTTCACCTTCGCCATTGCGCGCTTCTTCTTCGTCTTGCCGACGATGGTCGTGGGCGCGATCTTGGGAGCAGGCGGCGGCGTCTGCTGAACGACGACGGGGCGCTCTTCAAGCGTGAGCGGGTTGACGCGCTTCTGGATTTCCTTCTGCTCGACGGGCGCGGGCTGCTGCACGGGAGCTTCGGGCGTGGTTTGTGTCTCAAACGGATTGTTACGTCTTTGAATCATATGCTTACTCCTTATTATATCCGTATTTCTGACTTGTATTTTATCACAAATTCGGACAAATTTCAACAGAATTATAAAAAGAAATTTCCGAAATAAATGAAAATTTGATGATTTTGTATAAAGATTTCGCCCAAAGGACGTAATCGTATCCTATTTGCACAAAAAAACGGGCAAAGGAAGGCGTTTGAAAATTTTTTTAACGGAATTTCTTTAACCTGTTGACTTTTGTTGTGAAATACTATATAATTGATGCTGACGGCGTTTCGTTTACTCTATCTTGTGGTGAACGGTAATGCAGACAAGTCGAAATTTTTACCGGCAGGAGGCTATTTTATGGCAACATTTTGTAGCCTGCTCCTTGTCGATACCCTGCCGATCGTGCTCTATATCGTACTGCCCATTGTCGGGCTTGCGGTGGGCGCGCTCGCAGCTTGGGTGGTTCTGAAAAACGTTTCCAAAAAGAAGTCCGAAAAGAAACTTGACGATACGTCAAGACGCGTCGAGGAAATGCTCGAAAGCGCAAAAGCGGAATGTAAACAGATCAAGAAGGAAGCCATCTTAGAAGCCAAGGAACAGGAACTCAAAAGACGTAACGAATTTGAACAGGAGATGAAGGAGAAGCGTGCGGAACAGGCACACATCGAATCCCGTCTCAACCGCCAGCAGGATGCGCTCGAGCGCAAGGAAACCGAGCTCAATCGCAAGAACGAATCGCTGGAAGCGCAGAAAAACAACTTAACGCATAAGCTCGAAGAAGTGGAAAAGACGCGGGAACAGGTCGCGCGTCAGCACGAGCTCATGATCGCGGAACTCGAACGCGTCGCTCAGCTGAGCAAGGACGAGGCGAAGAAGCTCCTCACGGAGGAGATTCTCGACGAGACCCGCCGCGATGCCGCCGTTCAGGTGCGCAACCTCGAACAGCAGACGAAGGACGAGGCGGATATGAATGCGAAGAACATCATCTCCCTCGCCATTCAGCGCTGTGCAAGCGATCACGCATCGGAGACAACCGTCTCCGTCGTGCCGCTTCCCAACGACGATATGAAGGCGCGTATCATCGGCAGAGAGGGGCGCAATATCCGTGCGATCGAAAACGCAACGGGCATCGAGCTCATCATCGACGATACTCCCGAAGTCGTCATTCTCTCGGGATTTGATCCCGTGCGCCGCGAGGTCGCCCGTCTCACGCTCGAGAGGTTGATCACCGACGGACGCATCCACCCCGCCCGCATCGAGGAGACGGTGGAGAAGGTCACAAGAGAACTCGAACAGCAGATCAAGGCTGCGGGCGAGAACGCGATGTTCGAGGTGGGGATCTTCGGACTTCACCCCGAGATCATCAAGCTCATCGGTCGCCTGAAATTCCGTACGAGCTACGGGCAGAACGTCTACCGTCACTCCATCGAGGTGGCGCAGCTCGCGGGGCTCATGGCGCAGGAGCTCGGGCTCGACGTCAACTTTGCGAAGCGTGCGGGACTTCTGCACGATATCGGCAAGGCGGTCGATCACGAGCAGGAGGGAACGCACATTCAGATCGGTGCAGATCTCGCCAAGAAGTATAAGGAAAACGCGATGATCGTCAACGCGATCATGGCGCACCACGGCGACGTGGAACCCAAGACGATCGAGGCGGTGCTCGTTCAGGCGGCGGACGCCATTTCGGGCGCGCGCCCCGGTGCACGTCGCGAGACGGGTTCGAACTACGTCAAGCGTCTTGAAAAGCTCGAAGCGATCGCGGCGGATTTCCCCGGCGTCGACAAGAGCTACGCCATTCAGGCGGGCAGAGAGGTGCGCGTCATCGTCAAGCCCGATCAGGTGGACGATGCAAAGGCGCTCTTCCTCGCAAAGGATATTGCCAAGAAGATCGAGAGCGAGCTCGAATACCCCGGTCAGATCAAGGTCAATGTCATCCGTGAATTCCGCAGTGTGGAGTACGCGAAGTAAGAGTATATTTCTTAGGATAAAAAGCAAGGACAAAATAGTCCTTGCTTTTCTTTTTTGATTTTGATATAATGATGACTGTACGAAAAACAGTAATTTAGAGGAGCAAGCTGTGTTTAATTTTTTCAAGAAAAAAACTAAGGCTACGACGCTGAAACGAAAATGTCCTTGTTGTGGTTATTATACTTTTGGTTCTAAGCCTATTGGGGAATAC
>CAMWQK010000064.1 GCA_947176445.1 uncultured Clostridia bacterium
AAGAGGATACCGATCAGGCGTACGGCTATGCCCCGGAAGATAGCTTCGAGAGCAACGGCGGCGACTACGGCTATATGGGTACGACCGGCAACAACAAGGGCGAGGCTTGG
Organism: uncultured Clostridia bacterium; assembly: GCA_947176445.1. Taxonomy (GTDB): domain Bacteria; phylum Bacillota; class Clostridia; order Christensenellales; family Borkfalkiaceae; genus Gallimonas. Next base: position 111 of record CAMWQK010000064.1, read on the forward strand.
ATGGCATACAAGTTCTACGGCGTCGGCTTCGGCGTAACCTTGCCGATCAAGAGCGCCGCGGGTACTGTCTCCATCTACGTTGACACCGACCCGACGGGCACGCCCACGAAGGGCAATATCAATCTGGGACAATCCGAAAAGCTGAGAACGGTCATCTTCTCGGATGCAGATATGGACGAGTTCGAGGAAGGCTGGCATACCGTCTACGTGAAAGCGCATAACGGCGGCTGGGTCAACTTCGACGGTATCTTTGTGAAAAAGACGAACGACGTGGACGATGCGGGCGATCGCCTCATGCTGACGAACGCATCCGGACGCGGCGATACGGTCAACTTCTCCTATCGCAAGACGGGCTTCCAGGGCTATGAGGTCTTTGCGGAATACCGCACGGTAGGCGGCAGCTGGATCCGCTCCGAGCAGTCGTTTGCAGACCTTACGGGCAGTGTCACGGTGCTCGACGGAACGAGCGTGCAGCTGCGCCTCGTCGCCGTCAAGGGCGAAGACGTGCAGTACTCTCCCGCATGGGTCGTCAACCTTCTCGAAGTCAAGCCGGGCGTGCTCTACTTTGTAGACGCAGGCACGGGCACGGAAGGGGAGCTCTCCACGGGCGCAGTGCTCGGCGAGTATCAGGGCTTATCCGATAAGGCATACGGCGAAGATGCAGCTACGGGCTTGAAGTGGGGCTACACCAACTCCATCAAGACGGCTTACGAGGGCACCGAAGACGCGATGACCTCGGTGATGAGCCTTGACGGTACGGGTGAATCCGCACTCACCTATAAGTTCACGATGCCCGAAGCGGGCACCTACAATCTTGCACTCGGCTTCTACGGCGGCGGCAAGGATTGGGGTTCGAGAACGGAAGCGATCAGCGTAACGGGCGCAACCCTTGTGGCTGATACGAATGAAATTACGCTTACGGGCGGTTCGTACAACGCTTGGTATGCTACGATCACGACGAGCGAGGCAAATGCGGAAGTCACCGTGAGCCTTGCAAAGAAGAATGCTACGGAAGATGAGCCGATGGTATCTGTCATCGTCATCACCGAAGAGAATGTTTCGATCCCGCTTTACACGAGCGGTGCATCTAACTACAACAGCGCAAGCATCGTTTCGGGAACGGACGTTGCCCTCGGTGCCGACCTGTTTGCAGAAATCGAAGAGACGGACGTTACCGTCTACCTCAGCGACGGCACAACCGCGAAGATCAGTGCGGAAGAAGAGGGTGTTTCCTACACCGTCAGCTCGCCGGTGTTGGTCGCAGGACAGGACGTTAAGGCAACCTTCGTCTCCAAGAATTATCCCGGTCTCGAAGTTTACGCTCACTACACCTGGCATCAGGAAGGCGCGATGGTTCTCTACTACAATATCGACTGCGGTAAAGAAGCCGGTACGATGCAAACACCGGGTAGCAAGCAGAGTACGGCGAACGATCTCATGTATCACGAAGATACTGAAAAGGGAACGAGCTGGGGGTACGATAGGAATACGGTTGGCAGTGTGAACTGGGCGGACAGCGGTAGCGAAGAATGGTCTATCCGTGGCGACGCGAACCCTCTCACCTATAAGATGACGGGATTCAAACCGAACGAACTTCTGATTATCGAAACGGGCGGACACTGCGGCGACAACTGGGGCGGACGTACCTACAAGGTCGAGTGCAACAATGCGGAAATCGGCAGAATCACGTTGGAGAACGGAAAGCGCACCTACAAAACTTTCCCGGAAGAGAACGCTACTGAGGCTGCCGCAGCTGCTGTAAAAGCAGATGCGAACGGTGAAGTAACGCTTAAATTCACCAAAACGCAGGGCGGCGATCCGCACGTCGGCTATATCAAGGTCTGGTCCAGAGGCGGCACCGCTGAAAAATGCGCACCCATCACTTCGGACAGAGCGACGGTCGCACGCGACGGCGCGATCTCTTTGAGAAGCCTCGAAATCGGCGCAACCGTCTATATCCTCGACGAGAACAATTATATCCTCGGCAGCTTTGTAGCTGAGACGGCGACGCAGTCGATCGTGGTTGCAGATTATCTTCCCGCAACTTCCTTCTCGCTTCACTTCGTGCAGGCGATGGCAGGAACGGTAGATACGCAGCGCGACGTTTCGGAAGAGCTCGTCGTAGACGTTCCCGGCGTCACGTACACCATTGTGAACGAGGACGTAAAGGAGGGCGAGGAACTCGTTCTTACCTTCCAGCCGCACGCAAACGGCGGCGTAACGGCGGTCACCATCACGCCTCCCGGCGGTGTTGCGTACGATCTGACGGAAGGCTTCTACTATCGTGCAAAGACCAACGGCGACTACAAGGTGACGATCGTTGCGAACGGCGTTGTTTCGAGCCAGATCATTACGATCACCAGTTTCGCAGACTTCAAGGAAGTTTACAGCAGCGAGGGCTGGACGGCAGACGATCTTACGCTGACGTTCGATCCTTCGGTATACGGTACGGTCACGTCCGTCATTGTCAACGGCGAGGCGATCGCTGTAAACAATGAAGGAAAGTACGTCTATACCGCAACCAGAAACGGCACGTACAGCGTAACAGTCCTCACGAAGGAAGGCTACGAGTACGTGAAAGAGTACGTCGTTACGAATATCGATAAGGTAACTCCTCATCTCGAACTTACCTTCGACTACACGGTCGCTTCGAACATTTCGCTCGGCTACGAGACGCTGTCCGCTTCGGGCGGTACGCTCTACGTCTCCCACGACGGCGGCGCAAGAGAAGCCGTGACCGATCACGACACGATCTCGCTTGCACTTGCAGGTAAGTATGAAATCACGTTTGCGAACGGCGCGGGCGTCGAGACGCAGACGAACGTCTACTACGTGACCTACGGCTTAGACAAGGCTACGCTTGCAAGCGTCACGAGAGGCGACGACGGTGCGATCTCCGTTACGGGCAGCACGGTGAATACAAAACTTTACAGAGCGGGCGAGACGAACGAGACCGCTTCCATGAAGGCAGTCAAGGCAGGTAAGTACTATCTCGAGCTCGATAACGGCGCAGAGAAAGAGATTGTCGTATTCAATGTCGCTGCGGGCAACGTCGGCGGGGATATTAACAATCCGGACGACGGCGGTTCTTCCGCAGGATCGGCGATCATGATCGCCGGTATCGTGATCGGCTGCGTTGCGATCGCTGCGGCAGCAGCTGTCTGCCCCGTGGTCATCTTGAAAGGGAGGAAAAGATCATGAGAGAGACGGTAAAGAATAAAGCGCTCGGCTTGCTTACGGCATCTGCCGCGCTCTGCCTCGGCGGCGCAATCGCCTTCACGGGCGGAATTGCGGCACGCGCAGAAGAGGGAGAGGAGAGCGGAACGAGCTATTACGCATACGTCAACGTCGGCGCAGATGAAGACGCAAAGCTCATCGACGCTGCGCTCGGACTGGAAGAGACGGATTATACTCCCGTCACGGCGGGAACGGAAACGAAGGGCGGCAGCTTATTCGAAGGCTATTCGGTAAACGCTTCCTATTCCTTTGATCTGGAAGAGGGCGAGTATCAGGTCGCGGTCGCGATCGTCGCCGAGCAGGGCACGGCTGTCAAGGTCAACGGCGCTGCAGTGGATATCGCGGGGAAGACGGGCAAGTGCATCGTCTCCACGAATGCGACGGTAGGCGCTTCCGGACTTACGGTGGAGGTCACGGGCAAGCTGTGCGGCGTGCTCGTCTCCGATCCGGAGAGCAAGGTGCTCATGGCGGCGGACTATACCGCAGGGGAGATCATCTCCTACGGCGCGCCCCTGAGCGATCTCGAAGGCGCAACGGGGTACTTCTCCAACGGCGCTACGGAAGAGGTCGAGATCGACTATAACGGTGTTGCGGCAAGCACGGGGCTCAACGTCAACTTTACGATGGTTGACGTGACGGGCGTCGTCAAGGGAACGAATCTTGCGGTTTCGCGCAGCATTCTCACCATGCCGGATGATCTCGTATACTTCATCAACTGCGGTTCGTATAATGTGGACGGCTACTACGAGGACACCGCCGATCCTTACTACGAATACAACCAGATGGTATTCGACTACTACAAGACCCTCAAGAACGACGGCACGCCCGATAAGACGACGTCGAAGGGTTCGAGCGACTGGGGTTGCTACACAGGTTCGCTCTATACGGGACCTTATCCCGGATCTGCGTTCCCCTATAACTCCATCCGTTGGACGGGCGCTGACGATGCGGCTTCCGGCGCGAAGGGCGTGACCGACATGGGTTACTACCTCACGGGGCTCGAAGCGAACGAGTCGTACCGCATCTACATCGGCTCGATGTCGCACTGGCACGCACGTAGCGTTGATATTTCGTTTAACGGAACCAAAGCTCCGGACAGAATGCGTATCAATTCGAGCAAGGGCTACACCGTTTACGAGGTTACCCCCGATGCAAGCGGAAAGATCGATATCTACATGGAAGGCGGCGGTACCAACGAGCCTCTTGTCAGCTTCATTGCCGTACAGAAGACGTCTACCGTGATCAACGCGGTGCCCACCGCGGTCGAAGGACCTTCGATCATCGGTATCGATGCGCACAGCCTCACGCTCACGAGCGGCGTTCAGGAAGGCGCGAAGATTCAGCTCTACAATGCTGCAAGACCCAACTACATTCTCTATGAAGAGATGGTAGATCCCGAGAAGATCGTGCCCGACGAAGAGGGCGAAGGATATACTTACGAGGTAGATTGGGGCGAACTGTTCGAAGACGTTTCGCGTTTCTACGTGGTTCAGGTCACGAACGGCGGTGTGAGCGACGGATTGCTCGTCTCCATCACCGATATCGAGGGCTTCGAGGCGATTCGCTCGCCCGAGGGCTACACCACGGGCGCGATCGACGTCACGATCAAGGCGCACGCAAACAGCGGTATCGTAAGCTGGTCGTATCAGTTCGGCGAGTACGGCGTGGTCAACACGTTCGATCTCGATAAGCCCTATGAAATGAACGAGACGTTCACGGCAGAAGAGAACGGCGAATACTACATCGTCATCACTTCCGGACTTGGCGTTACCTATTCCGATACGGTCATCATCGGCGAGATCGATCCCGACCGTCCCGTGATTGCAATCACGCCTTCGAAGGAAGGCTGGGTGAAGGGTGCGTACAACGTATCGCTCGCAGTCAGAGGCACGGCTCCCGTCGCGGAGTATAAGCTCTATAAGAGCGGCGCGCTCGTCGCATCCACGCAGGAAGCGCCCACTGCCATCACCTTTACGGAGGCAGGAGAGTACGTCATCTACGTGAAGAACGGGGCAGGTCAGTCGACCACGAGCACGGTCTGCGTGAGCGAACAGCCTACGATGACTTCCGTTACCAGCAACTACGCGCAGAGAACGCTCACGTATAAGTTCGGCGATACCGACGATTTCACGGTCGCTGCGGTGTCGGCGTACGAAGTGACGGATACGGGCGTTTCGAGAATGACGATCGCTTCGGGCAATACGATGGACGTATACAATGCGGGCACGTACGTTGTAACGGTTACGACTTCGACCGGCGCTGTGGAGATGTTCTCGCTTGACGTTACGGCGGCGGATCTGTCGAACAAAAAGCAACAGGCGAATAAAGACAACGGCTCGGGTAGCTCCGACGGTGTCGCGCTCGGCGTCGGAATCGGCGTTGGCGTCGGCGGTATCGTCATCGCGGCAGCCGCGGTCACAGTCACCATACTGCTTGTGAAAAAGAAAAAATCGTAAGGAGTAGAGCGGTATGGATCATACGATCCATACCGCTTTTATTAAAAT
>CAMWQK010000065.1 GCA_947176445.1 uncultured Clostridia bacterium
GAGGAGATCAGCGGCTACGATGAAAGAGCGCTCACCGAGTTCCGCCGCAGAAAAGTGGGGTTCGTCTTTCAGCAGTATTTCCTCCTGCCGCACCTCACAGTGGAGCAGAATGCAAAGATGGGTGCGGCGCTCGGCGGCGGGAATGTGAGTGAAATTTTAAGCGCGCTCGGGCTTGCGGAAAAGCGAAAGTGCCTTCCGCGCAAGCTCTCGGGCGGGGAGCAGCAGCGGGTGAGCATCGCGCGTGCGCTCGCCAAACAGCCCGCCATCCTCTTTCTGGACGAGCCGACGGGCGCGCTCGACGAGGAGACAGGGCGGAGCGTTTTAGACTATCTCGCGGCGGAGCAAAGACGGCTCGGCTTCACGATGGTGATGGTGACGCACAACCGCAATATTGCCGAAATGGCGGACACGGTGATAGAGATGGGCGGAAAGACGGTGGCATCCGTCACGAAAAATCCCGCGCCGAAGTGCGCGTACGAGATCGGGTGGTGATATGGTTGTCGGATGGAAAGAGGGCGTAAAACTATTCGGGATCGCCATCGTGTGCGCCTGCGCCGTGCTCGTGTGCACCTTCTTTTTGAATTATTATATGGACGCTCTCGCTATGCGTTCCGCGGTCACGGGCGAGGCGGTCGCGCTCTTCGAGGCGCAGCTGCTCATGGCAAAGCTCGTGTCGCTCATCAGCGGGGGGTGCCTGTCGCTCATCTCGGCGGTACTCGTCGCGTTCTACGTAAAGCTGTATATTGACGCGCACGCAAGTCAACTCGGCGTGTTGAAGGCGCTCGGTTTTTCAAATCGCAGGATCGCTCTGGGCTTCTGGGTATTCGGGTTGAGCGTCTTTCTCGGTTGCGCGGTGGGGTTCGGCGGCGGCTTTGCACTCATGCCCCTCATTTATACCAAGATGTCGGAGAACATGTTCGCGCTCGATATCCACTTTCACGCGGAGCTTCTGTTCGGGCTTGTGTTCGCGCCCGCCGTCGTGTTTGCGGCGCTTGCCATTCTCTGCGCCTATCTCAAATTGCGCGTGCCCGCCCTGCAACTGCTTCGCGGCGAGGAGAAAAACACGAAAACAGCGGAGGGGAAGGAGACGAAGCCGCGCTCCTTCCTCACGGAAATGCGCCGCGCGACGCTGAAAAGCAAGAAATCGCTCGTCTTTTTTATCGCGTTTGCCGCGTTCTGTTACGGCTCGATGTTGCAGATGGCATTCTACATGGGCGACTATTCGAGCGTGACGATGGGTATCATCATCTTCCTCATCGGCGCGGTGCTCGCCGTCACCTGCTTTCTGCTCGCGGTCACCGTGCTCGCGCGGGCAAACCGCAAGTCGGTCGCCCTCATGCGCGCATACGGGTTCGATTTTTGGGAATGCGGGCGCGCGGTGTTCGGTGGATACCGTATCCCCGCGCTCATCGGGTTCGGAATCGGAACGGCGTACGAGTACGCGCTCATGAAGCTCATGATCGGGCTGATCTTTGCAGACGTCATCTACGATATGCCCGCTCTCACCTTCCGCGTGGGCACGTTCTTTGCCGTACTTTCCTCCTTCCTCGTGCTGTACGAAGCGGTCATGCTCTTCTTTACGTGGAAGCTCGGCAAAACTTCTGTGCGCGCGTTCGTGCTCGAATAAAAAATAAGTGCCTGCAATACTTAAAATTTTTTAAGTACTGCGGGCATTTTTCGTTGACTATAATAATATTATGTGGTATACTGCTTAAAGAATTTTAAGTAGTTGGCGTATTATGATCGAAGAAAATTTTGATATCATCTATAAGGCATTTCGGATCGCGCTTTATCGCCGCGTGTTTGCAGCGCTGGGGCAGCGCGAAGGCTCGCTCTCGGCGATGGATTATTTCTCGGTGGAGACCATCTATCTGCTGGGCAATCCCACCATCACGGAATTTGCGAATACGCTGTGCATTTCGCAGCCGAACGCGACCTACCGCGTCAAATCGCTCGTGGAGAAGGGGTACGTCGTCAAGACGGAGACGGAGAAAAAGAACACCTACCGATTGCAGGTGACGGATAAGTTCATGCGGTTTTACCATGAGGACATGGACTACGGGCACTTCATTTTCAAGCGGCTCTCCGAGCGGTTCTCGGCGGAGGAGCTGGAACAGGTGGACGGAATTTTTAAGAGTTTTATCGCGCAAATCAAGGAGGAAGGAAAGACATGTTAAATATCATCACCGATTCTTCGGCGGAGTTCTCCGAGGAGGAAGCAAAGGCGCTGGGTCTGCGCATTATTCCGCTCACCGTCATATTCGACGGGACTGCGTATTTAGAGGGCGTGGATCTCGAAAAGGATAAATTTTATGAGCGTCTGCTTGCGGGGGAATTCCCGCACACCTCGCAGCCCTCGACCGAACAGTTTCGGGAAGCGTTCGAAGCGACGAACGGCGAGGAGACGCTCGTTCTTCTCATTTCCTCCGCACTCTCGGGCACGATCAATGCAGCGGAAGTTGCAAAGCGCGACGGAAACTTCGAGAACGTGCACATCTACGACTCCCTGTGTACGACGGCGATGCTCCGTATTCTGGTGGAGACGGCGATCAAGAACCGCACAAAGTCGGCGGCGGAGGTGATTGCGATCTTAGACGAACTGCGTCCGCGCATTCGCCTGCACGCCTGCCTCGATACGCTCGAATTCTTATACAAGGGCGGGCGCATTAAAAAGAGCGTGGCGATCTTAGGGGGACTACTTGGAATCAAGCCGCTTATCGAGATCACGAAGGAAGGTACCGTCGGCATGTGCGGCAAGGCGCACGGTCAGAAGAAGGCGCTTCGAAGCCTCATCGACGTATTGAAAAGCGAAGCGCTCGACAAAAATTACCCCGTCTATTTCTTGCAGACGGATACCGATAAGCCCACCCGCGAGGTCATGGCGGGCACGGGACACGAGGACGACCGCATTTTCCGCATCTGCTGCGCGGTCGGCACGCACATCGGACCCAACGCCGCAGGACTTGTATACGTTGTAAAATAATCGGATATGAACAACCCCGTGCGAAATGATTTCGCACGGGGATTTTTATGGAATGCGACAAAAAAGATTGTACGTCGCGGCAAAATGTGATATGATAGGGGAAAGAGGTGTGCGATGCAATTACCGAGCGATAGTGCAATGCTGTTGAGTGTTATCAACATGAAACTGCGCGATGATTACGACAGTTTGAGTTCTCTTTGCGACGATTTAGAGCTTTCGCAAGAGGAAATCGAGCAAAAACTCGCAAAAATCGGCTATTTTTATAATTCCCGAGCAAATAAGTTCGAATAAACAGGGCTAAAAAGTTATCAACAGTCAATTTGTGGATAAGTGGATAACTTTTTTGATAACCGCAGAATATATTCCGAAATATGTTTCGCGAGGAGGGTTTCCCTCCGCTGCGAGCCTCAATTTGCGCAAAACCTTGCGCTTGTTGTCTGTTGATGAAGAATGACAACAACCTAAGAGACGCAATATAAGTAAATTTCCTCGAAGGATTTGTTTTGCAAGAACGGCAAAACAAATCCTTCGAAAACAGGAGCTCTTATGTCCGACTACGATTTCATGAAATTATTTTCACAGTACGACGGGGAAATCAGCATGTCCGATTTCACGCCCGAGGAACTCGCGGAGTACTTGAAGTACGCGTCGGGCGAGGAGACGCCGCTCTCCCCTGCGGCGTGGAAGGAGCAGTACTTTGCCTATTACGACGATATCAAGGACAAGTCCTTAAAAAAGCAGGATTGGTGAGCGCGTGAAGGAGTACAGATATATCATCTTCGACGCCGATCAGACGCTTATCGACTTTTTCGAGGACGAGCGCCGCGCGATCCGCGCCGTTTTTTCCGCCATAGGAAAGCAGGCGAGCGGGGAGCAGGTCGCGGATATCCGCAGATTTTCGGATGAAAACTGGGTGGAGCTCGGGCTGTTTGAGGTACATACCGCGCACGTGCAGCAAAACTTTCACGCGCTGTACTATCGGCACTTAGAGGACGTTGTCAATTACGCGGCGGAAAAGTACAGTTTTGAGGAGCGGAGAGAGGCGGCGGGCAAAGTGTTCTTTGAAACCCTGTGCCGCCCTGCGACCCTCTTTCCCGACGCACTCGATACGGTAAAGGTATTGAGCGAGCGCTACCGCATCTGCATTGCGACCAACGGCATTGCAAAGATGCAGCGCGGCAGACTTGCACCGTTTTCGCCGTATGTATCGCACCTCCTTATTTCGGAAGAGATGGGTGCGATCAAGCCGAGCGGGGCATTTTTTGCGGACATGTTGCGCATATTGTGCGCAAAAGCAAGCGAATGCCTGATGGTGGGTGACAGTATTTCGTCGGATATCGCGGGCGCGACGGCGGCGGGAATGGACAGTATTCTCTTAGACCGTACGGGCATAAACGGGCAATCGCCTGCGATTTGCACGGTTTCCTCACTACACGAACTGTTAGAATTATAAAAAACCCGACCGCATAAATGCGGTCGGGCGTCTTTTTCAATTTAACCGATCGGAGCTTCGGGGGGATTTTGCGGCAGAACGGGCGCAGGATCGCGCTTCTTTTTGCCGTCTAAAAATACGGAGACGCCGCGGGCGCGGAGCCTTAAAATCGCAAGATAGAGGGGCACGCCGATCGCATAGATCCACAGCGACTGCGAAACCATCAGCGAGCCGAAGTTGATCCAGTAAGCGATGCTCATCGTCTCGTAGCCGCACATGTCGCCGTACAGAAACACGATGATGACGGGCACGAGGATCGCGTTGACGATGACGGGGAAGAACCCGCCCACTCCTACGCGCACCGCCTGCATAATAGGCTTTGCGCTCTCGCGAATAAATCTGCCGATCAGGTATGTAGCGAGCGCCGCAATGAGCGTGGCGATCGGTCCGAGCACGATATCATACACGCCGTAGAGCGATATGACGTTGCTCAAAAGGCATCCGACGACAAGCGCGGGGATCGCTTCCACGTAGAAGAGGGGGAGGATCGTGAGCGCCTCGCCGGGACGGATCTGCAGAATGCCCTGTGAGGAGAGCAGCCCGAAAGACCAGGAAAGCGCAACATACAGTGCGGCGATAATGCCCGCACGGCAGATGCGCTTCGTTGAAAACAGTTCCTTAAACATTTAATTGTACCTCGGTTTTTTTATTCGGAAGTGTTCTCCGAAAACCTTCCGTAAGCGTTATACTATCACTTTTGGCTCGATCCGTCAAGTGATTTTTCGTATCAAATATCAGCTGAGCGTATTTTGCGGACGGAATACGATCAGCCAAAAGAGGAGCCACAGTGCGCTCACGCCCGCAAGCGATAAGAGTGCGCGGTATGCGATCGTGTTCTGAAAGCAGATAAAAAATAAAAGATCGAACCCGCTGAGCGCATACACGCACGCGCCGAGCCCGAACAGAATGAGAATAGAACAGCAGATGAGCGTCGTGAGTTTCATGCCCAAAGTTTGTGCAAACATGCAGGAAGTATGCCGTTTAGAGTATGTTTTCTAACGTGAGCTTCGAAAACTCGACCTGTTCCATAAAATCGGCGGGGCGGAATACGACGTGATTGAATTTCGCATAGTTAAAGATATGCGTCTTTAACAGGACGGGCGTGGGGATATCGAGTGCGTCGCAGATCTCGGCAAGGTAGCTGAAAAATTGCGAGTAGGTGAACTTTTTATCGCTCTCGTACACCGTCTGTTTGATGATGTGCTCTTTATCGAGCACTTTTGCCCAAATGCGAAACATACTTATATTATACAAAATTTCGACGAAAAAGCAATCTTTCTGCGGGTGGGAAATGGGGACGGGCGGCGATAATTTTCGGAAAGAACGGGTTATGCGTTGACATTTTTACCTCCGAAGGCTATAATAAATAGAAAACA
>CAMWQK010000066.1 GCA_947176445.1 uncultured Clostridia bacterium
GCACGGGGCGTTACCGTCCCGTCGGTGAGCTCTTACCTCGCCTTTCCATCCTTACTGCGCTTTGGCAGCGGTCTATTTCTGTTGCACTTTCCTTAAAGTCGCCTTTACCTGACGTTATCAGGCGTCCTGCCCTGTGATGCCCGGACTTTCCTCATCGCGCAGTGAAGCGCGCCGCGACCGTGTAGTTCGCTCGGATCTCAACTATTATAGCACATATTTCAAAAAAAGGCTTGATTTTTACGGAATTTATGGTAAAATATATTCGAAAAAGATAGTAATTTTGCAGGGGGCTGTTCAAAGATGAAAAAAACCAAGATCGTATGTACGCTCGGACCCGCTTCGGAGACGGAAGAAATCATCTCCGCAATGGCGGACGCAGGCATGAATGTTGCGCGAATCAACTTCTCGCACGGGACGCATGAGGAACACGCGAAAAAGATCGCGACGGTAAAAGCCGTCCGTGCGAAAAAGCAGATCGCACTCCCCATCATGCTCGACACGAAGGGACCCGAGTTCCGTATCCGCACCTTCAAAAACGGAAAAATCCTCTTAAAAGAGGGCGCCACCTTCACGTTCACGCCCGAGGAGATCGAGGGCGACGAGACGCGCGTCTCCGTCTCTTACAAGGGCATCTGTAACGACATGGCGGCGGGCGACAAGATCCTCCTCAACAACGGGCTCATGGTGTTCGAGGTCAAGGAAGTCAAAAAGACGGACGTTATCTGCACCGTGCTCATCGGCGGCGAGCTTTCTAACCGCAAGAGCATGTTCTTCCCCGAAAAGGAATTGAAGCTCGAATACCTCTCCGAACAGGATAAATCCGACCTTCTCTTCGGAATTGAACAGAACGTTGACTTCGTCGCATGCTCCTTCGTCTCCAAGGCGCAGGACATCATCGACGTGAGAAACTTCCTCAAAGAGCACGGCTCGACGGACATCGACCTCATCGCAAAGATCGAGAACCGCGCGGGCGTGAACAATCTCGACAGTATCCTCGAAGTCTCCGACGGTATCATGATCGGACGCGGCGACATGGGCGTTGAGATCCCCTATGAGGAACTGCCCGACATTCAGAAGACGATCATCACCGCGTGCCGCAAGAAGGGAAAACGCTGCATCACCGCAACCGAGATGCTCGAATCGATGATCAAACAGCCCCGCCCCACCCGTGCGGAGATCTCCGACGTTGCGAACGCCGTATACGACGGTTCGAGCGCGATCATGCTCTCGGGCGAGACGGCGGCGGGCGCGTATCCCGTAGAGGCGGTCAAAGCGATGGCGCGCATTGCCATGCAGGCGGAGATGCGCTCCAAATTCATTCAGCCCGTGAGCGACAGCGAGTACCTCATCCGCGGGCTCTCGGACGCGCTCTCCCACTCGGCATGTCTGCTTGCCCGCGACGTAAACGCAAAGGCGATCGTCGTGTGCACACGTACGGGAGGAACGGCAAAGATGGTCTCCCGCTTCCGCCCGATGATCGACATCATCGGTATGACGACGGACACGCGGAGCTACCAGAAGCTCGCTTTGAGCTGGGGCGTTCTGCCGATGCTGAGCGAGGAATACCATTCGGTAGACGTTCTGTTCCACTTCGCGAAGTGCGCCGCGCGCGACTCGGGGCTTGTGAAGAAGGGCGACACGATCGTCATCACAGGCGGCACGCCCAACGGCAAGAGCGGCAACTCCAACCTCATCAATATCGAAACCATTTAATTACGGATAAAATCAAAGCACGGTATGACTAAATCGTCATACCGTGCTTTTTGTTTTACATAGCGGCGGGTAATATCTCCGTCGTGTCGCTCTTAGGCAACAGACTTTGATAGAATGCTGCCGTTGCTGCCTGCTGATAAGGCACGATCCAGAACGACAAAATGCCGAGCGTGAGCATGCACAACAGCCACCAACCGATAAAGCTGAAATATAGACAGAACAGTCTCCACTTGTTGCCCCGCATGAGTTCGATCGAACGGTGCCGCACTTCCGTTGCCGTCAGCGCGGGATTGTCGGCAAGCACATAATAGCTCATGCTGTAAGCAAAGCTCTTTATGATCCCGGGAACGATGAAGAGCAGCGTCCACAACACCAAAAAAATCGAATTAAGCAAGTTGACGAGAAACGCCTTGCCAAACTCACGGAAACCGCTGAACATCTGATTGACCTCTACATTCTGTAACCGCACAACATTCAGCGAAACGATTGCCAACCCCAAGGCGAACGCGCCCGTGACCAACAGCGTGGCAATGCCGCCGATGTAGACGTACGACAGCGCACCGCACACTCCCATGATCAGCTCATAGATGAGTGCAATCAACGCCACCGTGCCCCACTTCCCATTGAGTTTTGCCCAAGCCTCCGAACGAAGATCTTTTGCTTTTAACATACTTCTTCTCCTTTGCATGTACGTTATTAACGTACTTTTTGTATATCATAGTACGTTTTTAACGTACTTGTCAAGTAATGACGTACTTTTTGTCTATACTTTTTTTATGGAAAAGATAACGAAATTTCAAATACGGTTTAATGAGTGTCTGAAAGACCTGCATATCAAGCAGACGGATTTAGCTGCGGCGGCGAAAGTATCGAAGCAGTGCATTTCCGATTACAAGGCGGGAAAGAGCGTCCCGAGCATTGATACGTTATATTTGATTTGTCGATATCTCGACGTATCTTCCGACTATCTCCTCGGACTAAATGACAGCATATAAAAAAGGCACGGTATGCCTTCAAGCATACCGTGCTTTTTTATTGTTGTATTTCCGCTTTTCTCGAACGGGAAAAGCGAATAATGCCGAAAATTTTCAAGGCGAATTCACTTCGCCGTTAGAAAATTTACGACCTTAGCAATCACGACATTTCTTTGCACTACGATCGGCACTTCCTGTTTGCGCCGCAGCTCGTGGAGGCGTAAACCTCTCGCGCCAGAGGGCGCGACAAGTGCCGAGGCAAAGAAATGTGTGAATTATTTAGGCGTTTATCGTCTCCTTCATCAGCTTCACCGCTTCGGTGCGGTTGTCGCAGTTCATCTTCACGTAGATGGACGAGATATAGTTGCGGGCAGTCCCGTCGGAGAGTTTCAAGGCGTTTGCAATCTGCTTGTTGGTAAAGCCCTCGTACAGCATGATCGCGATCTCCACTTCCCTGTCGGAAAATCCGAACTGCCGTTTGAGTTTGATCTCGCGGTCGTTGGAAACCATACGGGCGGCATCCGCAATGCGCTTTGCGATTTTAGCGGGAAGAATGGTATCCCCCGCGTAGGCGTTCTTGATCGCATCGATGAGCGCGGTCGCAGAAGTGTCCTTCAAAAGATACCCGCTCGCACCGTTGTTGATCGCGTTGAGGATATAATCGCTGTCGTCAAACGTCGTCAGAATGAGAATTTTCACGTCGGGACGGCGTCGCTTGATCTCCTGCGTTGCAATCACGCCGTTCATATTCGGCATGCGAATGTCCATCAGAATGACGTCCGGCAGCAATTTATCCGAAAGTTCCACCGCTTCTACCCCGTCGGCGGCGATCCCGACCACTTCAAAATCGGGACAGCTCGTAAGAACGCTGCGAATTCCGTCCGCAAGAATGGTCTGATCGTCTGCAAGTAACACTTTGATTTTCATTTCGCACCTTCACTTTTGCCGTCTGTCGGCAACGATAAATGTATTTCAAATCCTTCGTCCTGCTCGGTCTCGAACCGCACCTCTCCGCCGAGCGACTCCGCACGCTTGCGCATGCCCGTGAGCCCGAACCCCTCTTTGAGGAGCGCGGGATCCATGCCCTTTCCGTTATCGGAAAGTAAAAACTCCACCGCGCCCTCGCGCTCTTTGAGTTCGAAGTAGAACGCCGTCGCACCGCCGTGCCTGAGTCCGTTGGAGATCCCCTCTTTTAGCGTATTGCAGATAAACCTGCTTTTCGCGTCGCAAAGATCGATATCGTCCACGTCCGAGCGGACGGCAAGCCCCGTTCCGTCGGTGGACTCGTGCAGAATGCGCGCAAGTTTATCTTTGAGCGAGAGATACTCGTTCGTGCCCGAGAGCAGATGTACGCTCTCACGAAGCTCCTCCAAGGCGTGCTTTGCCTGCAAGTTCGCCGCCGAGATCTTCCGCTTTGCGCCCTCGGGATCGCTGTCGATGGTCAGCTTCGCCGCCTCCGTCTGCATGATGACGGTCGTGATCGAGTGCCCCGCCGTATCGTGGATATCCTTTGCAATGCGCTGCCGCTCTTCGAGCACGGTGATCTCTTGCAGCTCGCCGTAGGCAATGCGCAGCTTTTCGTTGCTCGCATTCAGCTCGTCGAGCGCGCTTGTGATCTCCTTATTCTTGCGGTAAATCTGAATGGCAAAGTTAAAGATAAGGAAGTGCGTGACGATGATGAGCAGATCGTTGAACGCGCTGACGACCAGTCTTGCGATATCGACGCCCTCCCCGTTAAAGACGTTACTGATAGCGAACGTCGCAAGGAAAGTGACGAGACTGCACGCGCAGATCGCAATACTCGCCGAGAGCTTTTTCTGATAGAGATAGAACTCCGAAAGAATGACGATATAGATGGTCGAGATGAGCGCGCCGTCCGAAAAATAGGTGAGCACCAACATCGAGATGATATCGATGACGTAGCACACGATCTTGGGCGGATACGTCTTGAACGCCCAGATTTTGACGGCATTCTCCACGAGAATGACGATGGAAACGGGCAGCAGAACGTACCAGTAATTTAAGTTGACGGCGATGAGGATGATGAGCATGGCGACGAGCAGACAGTATACGACTGCCTTCCCGTAACGCAAAAAGTGCAATCCCCGATCGACGGGCAGTGTGGTTTGTTTTTTCATATGAGATGTGTTCCGATCACCGTATTTACATTGAACTGCTGTCTGATCGTCTCCATCCTCCCTGCGAGAAAATAGCTGTAAATGCCGTTTTTGCCGACGATGAGGTGATCAACGAGACAGATATTGTTCATGGAGCATAGGAGCTGGATCTGCGCGGTAAAGTTGTCGTCCGCGCTCGAAGGGAGACTGCTCTCTCCCAGATGGTTGTGCGCAAGCACAATGCCCTTCGGTTGTTGCGAGATGATATACGAGCTCACTTCCTCCGGCGGCATGAGCACTTTCTGCGCATTTCCCGTCGAAAATCTGCGGCTGCCGCGCACGAGATTGCGCCCGTCGAGACAGTATATCTCCACGACCTCTGCAGTCAACCCTTTGAACCGCTTGAGGATCTTTTCCCCGAACTGCTTGGAATTGTATACGAGGGTGGGATCGTCCTCATCGGGTCTGATGCGCGAAAGCAGCGAGCCGATACATTTCAGATAGGATGCCGTGCCCTTTCCGATCCCGTCCACCTTTACAAGCTCGCTAATCGGAGCGGAAAAGACGGCGGAGAGCGTTCCGAACGCGTCTAAAAGTGCGTGCGCGATCTCGTTGGTATTCTTGCGCGGGATGGCGTTAAAGAGCAGGATTTCAAGCAGCTCGTGATCCTGCAACCCTTCGGGTTGCTTTTCCAGCCGCTCCATCATCCGTTGTCTGTGCCCTTCGTGCATCGCCGTACCTCTTCTTCCGTGAAATGCCATTATAAGCAAGCATTTTCACTTGTATTATAACACATTCCTACAAAATTTGCACGAAAATGTGAATAGCGAGCGGAAATTTTTTTCCTGAACGGCTCGGAAATCGCACGGATTTTGTCAATTCATGTTGTCGATTTTTGTTGACAGAAATGCGTCCGTTTTGCTATAATTGCAGATATACGGAAAACGGAGACAAAATATATGACGCAATATCTCAACGATGC
>CAMWQK010000067.1 GCA_947176445.1 uncultured Clostridia bacterium
TTCAAAAGGTTGGCGGATTTTTTCGTCATCACCAAGACCGAGCGCGCGCAAAAACACGGGGATCTGCTTGCGCCAACACACCTCGTTGTGCTTTCCGCCCCGAACCAAGCGGAACGTCAGCTCGGTTTTCTGTTCGAGGAGCGCCGCAATACACGCGGAGAGCGCCTCACGCTGACGCACCCCGTGGCGTTCGAGCTCCTTTTCTCCGTAGTCGAGATAGAGCTTTGTCTTGCCGATCTTTGCTGCGCGGATCATCTGCTCGCTCGCCTTGGGATCTGCCCAGAAGCTCGGCGAGAGCGACGCGCCGCCCGCGAACACGTCCGAATAGCGGCACAGCCCGAACACCGTCATGAGTCCGCCCATCGAGCTGCCCGCAAGATAGGTATGCGCGCGGTCGGGGTTGGTGCAGTACTTCTCATCGATCATTTGCTTGAAGGTGCCGACAAACCAGTCGAGGTAGTTCCCGCCCTTCCCTTCCGAATGGAAGTCTCCGCAGTCGAAGGCGAAGGGCGAATACTCCGTGATCCGCTCGTGCGCGTCGCAATCAACCGTCGCAACGATGAGATCTGCGCCGAGTTTATCGAGCTCTTCGCCCATGCGCCAGCTGTCGCCGTAGGGCGCGCGCTCGTCGTAAAACGCCGTCTGCCCGTCGAACATATACAGAACGGGAAAACGCTTTTTTCCGTCGTAACTCTTCGGCAGATACACGCTCGCCGTTCTCGTCTCTGCTCCCCGCGGTGCGGGGACGGTCACCTCAAATTCTTCGATCATACAATTTCTCCTGTCATTTCAAATAAAACTTTTTCTAATTCCCCGTGATCTTTCACGGCAAGATCGGGCACGATGTTCTCCGCGTACTTTCCCGACTGCTCCGTGGGAAGATAGACGTTGCGCATATGGACGCTATGCGAACCCGCGATGTCATCATGCAGGTCGTTCCCGATATAGACGCACGATGCGGGCGAGAGGGAAAACATTTCAAGCGCAGCTTCGAAAAACTTTGCGCACGGCTTCTTCCAACCGACTTCCGAGGAGAGAATAATCCCGTCGAACAATTCCAAAATTCCAAGCTGTTCAAGCTCGTATCGCGTAAAACACGCCTGCGCGTTGGAGAGAAGATACACCCCCGCGCCGCGCTCGCGCAGCCCGCGCAGAATTTCCTTCGCCCCGTGAAAGAGCCGAAGTTTCTTCATCGACGCCGCGCGGAATGCCCGCGCGATCGCTTCGGGTTCACGCTTTCCGCCGAATTCTTCGTCGAGCCGTTCAAACACCTTCAATAGATCGAACTCGCCCCCTTCGGGCAGCTTTTCGGCGTGGCACAGCGCGAGATAGCGCGCTCTGATTGTTTGCGCATCTCCGAGCTCGAACAGCGCTGCGACCGCATTCCAGAACGCCGCGCTCTCCTCGTCGGTGTGAATATCCACGAGCGTGCCATAGAGATCGAATAAAAAATTACGAGGATTGCTGACATGTTTCATAGCGGCTTATTTCCCGAAAAAACAAATCAAGCCCATGGCAAAAGCATTGCTCTTGCCATGGGCTTGCAGGTTTACGATTTTTGTTTTAATATGCACGAACGTGCCCCGCCGAAAGGTTATGCCTTGGGCTCTTCTGCGGCTTCTTCCGTCGCTTTGGGCTCGTTCGCCTTTTTATCCTTTAAGAGTTGGATCTCACGGCGCTTCAAGTCGATGAGGTTGGTGTATACCTTGAAGTACTCCACTTCCGACTCGTTCGGCTCCTCGTTTGCGATCTGTGCGGCAAAGATCATTGCCATCGATCTCAGGCGCTTCTTTTCCAGCTTATCCAGCTCGCGCTGCCCGGCTCTGATCGCCTTTTCCAAATCCGTCCACTTTCTTGCCATAAGAATTATCCTCCCAAATACATGGTTATCATTTGCTATTCTAACATATTTCTTTTGATTTTGCAAGCAGTTTCGTTATAAATCCAGCTTTTCCTTGCGCATGGTGAGCGAAATCCGCTTTTTCTTCTCGTCCACCTCTTTCACCCACACCGTAACCACGTCGCCGACGGAGAGCGCCTCCGAGGGGTGACGGATAAATTTATCGGAGATCTGCGAAATGTGCACGAGCCCGTCCTGATGGACGCCGATATCGATAAACGCGCCGAAGTCGATGACGTTGCGGACGGTGCCTTTTAACTCCATGCCGTGCTTCAAGTCCTTGATTTCGAGCACGTCCGTCCTTAAAACGGGTGCGGGAAGCTCGTCGCGCGGGTCGCGCCCGGGCTTCATCAGCTCGCTCACCACGTCGTTGAGCGTGGGCACGCCGACGCCGCACGCCGCTGCCGCCTTCTCCGTTCCCAGCCCGCTCACGCGCGTTCTCAGCTCCGTGAGTTTGCCGTCCTTGACTTCCTTCATCGTATAGCCGCAGAGCTCTAACAGGCGCTCCGCCGCCGCGTACGACTCGGGGTGCACGGCGGTATTGTCGAGCACCGTCTTGCTCTCGGGCACGCGAAGGAAACCCGCGCACTGCTCGAACGCCTTTGCGCCGAGCTTGGGCACCTTCATGAGCTGCTTGCGCGAGCTGAATGAGCCGTTCTCCTCGCGGTATTTGACGATATTCGCCGCAACGCCCGCATTCAAGCCCGAGACGCGGGCAAGCAGGGGCGCGGACGCCGTGTTCACGTCGACGCCGACGGCGTTTACGCAGTCTTCAACGACCCCGTCGAGCGCCTCGCCGAGGCGGTTCTGCGGCATGTCGTGCTGATACTGCCCGACGCCGATGCTCTTCGGATCGATCTTGACGAGCTCGGCGAGCGGGTCCTGCAATCTTCTTGCGATCGAGACCGCCGAGCGCAGATTGACGTCGTACTCGGGGAACTCTTCCGCCGCCAGCTTGGACGCAGAGTAAACGGACGCGCCCGCCTCGTTGACGATCATATACGATACGCCCGCGCCCTTGCCGAGCGTCGCGATGAGCTCCACCGTCATCGCCTCCGTCTCGCGGCTCGCCGTGCCGTTCCCGATGGCGATGTGCTGAACTTTATGTTTTTTGATGAGCGTTGCGAGCTTCTGAATGCACTCCTGCTTCTGACGCTCGCCGTAGGTCGGATAGACGACCGTCGTATCGAGCACCTTGCCCGTCGCATCCACCACCGCGACCTTGCAGCCCATGCGGTAGCCGGGATCGAGCCCCATCGTGACAAACCCCTTGACGGGCGGCTGCATTAAAAGCGGCTTTAAGTTGAGCGCGAACTGCCCGATCGCGCCCTCGCTCGCCGTCTCGGTGAGCGCCGCGCGGATCTCACGCTCCATCGAGGGAGCAATGAGGCGATCGTACGCGTCCTCTACCGCCGTATGTACGAACGCCGCCGAGGCGCACACGGGCTTTTTGATGACGCGGCGGGCGATGATCTCCACCGTCTCCTCGCGCCCGACGGTGATCTCCACTTTCAGCACCTCTTCGCGCTCGCCGCGGTTGACGGCAAGCACCTGATGTCCCTGAATTTTGGAGACGGGCGAATCGAACTCGTAATAGTTGCGGTACACCGTGTCCTCGGGGTTCTTCTTCGCTGCAGCCGATTGCAGGTGTGCACGCTTGAAATAGAAATCGCGCAGACGCTTGCGGATATCCGCATCGTCCGAGATCCACTCGGCGATGATATCGCTCGCGCCCGCGAGCGCGGTCTCGATGCTGTCTACCCCCTTCTCCTCGTCGAGATAGTCGCGGGCGGCAATCGTCGGCGCGGGGCAGTTCGGGTTCTGCGCATATAAAAGCTCCGCGAGCGGCTCCAAGCCCTTTTCGCGGGCGACGGTTGCGCGGGTGCGGCGCTTTTGCTTATAGGGGCGGTATAAATCCTCCACCTCGGCGAGCGTTGCCGCCTCGTCGATCTTCTGCGCGAGCTCGTCCGTCAGCTTGCCCTGATTGGAGATGGAAGTCTTGACCTCCGTGCGGCGCGCTTCGAGATTGCGCAGATACGTCAGGCGGTCGGCAAGGGTGCGGATCGTCTGATCGTCCATCGTGCCGTGCATCTCCTTGCGGTAGCGGGCGATGAAGGGAACGGTGTTGCCCTCGTCGAGAAGGTTGACGACGTTCTGAACGTGCTCCTCCGTCTTGCCGAGCTCGGCAGCGAGAATTTGTACGATTGTCTGCATAAAAAACTCCTTGGATCCTTCGGCTCTCTTCAAAGAGCTCGTATATGAAATGCGGATATCATCATACCACATTTTGAAAATATTTTCAAGGAAATTCGCAAAAAATCTGCACGAAAAAAGAGCGGAAAAAACCGCTCTTCAACATTCTTTGATTTTTACTTGAACGCGACCATGCAGACGATGACGATCACCGCAACCGCAATGCACACCGCGTACCCGATGAGCTTGATCTTGCGGATCTTCTTCATATCCATCGGCTGATACCCCGTGGGCTTGATTTCCTTCTCGCAGTGCGGGCACTTCGTCATGTGATCGAGCACGTTCTTACCGCAGTGCGGGCACAGTATCGTGTGTTTTTCGTTATACTCCGCAGTGCGAGCACGGCGCTTTTCTTCCTTTTCCGCCCTGTCTTCGTAGACGGTGTTCCCTTTCTTCATACGTCCTCCGCGTTACATGTCGTCGCAGCGCTCAATGGAATCGATAAAGTCGTTTTCGATCATGATCTGATCAAGCGCCGTCGAGGAGAACTCCCGATCGGTCGAGAGCATTGCGCTGTACGTGACGTCCTCGCCCTTGCGCTCGATGATGAGGTGATTGAACCGATCTACCCCGAAAATCTCCTTGATCTTGTTCGCCGCACCCTCCACTCTGCGGAAGTGCACGTTGACCGAAAAGAACTTCTTGGAGCGGAAGGGCTTCCAGTTGATGTGCAGAATGCACTGGATACCGATGAGCACGATCGTTGCGCCGATGGCAACGAAATACAGCCCGCCGCCGCACGCCATACCGACGCCCGCCGTCGCCCAGACACCCGCCGCAGTGGTAAGTCCGCGGATCTCCTGCTTGCGATACACGATGATGCCCGCGCCGAGGAAGCCCACGCCCGAGACGATCTGCGCCGCCACGCGCGACACATCCGCTTCCATCCCTCCGAAGGCGTATTTACTGACGACCATCATGAGCGCCGAGCCGATACATACGATGGTATGCGTTCTGATCCCCGCTTCCTTAAAGCGCAGTTTGCGTTCGAAGCCGATGAGAAAGCCGAGTACTGCCGATACGATAATCGGGAGGATCATCCACAGCTCGTCGATAAATTGTTGAAACGTCATATAATCTCCTCCCGATCGGGTATGATACAGGCATTATATCATAAATGTATGCGAAAATCAATCCCGAATGCCCGTTTTGCACAAAAATGAACAAACATCATTTGTATGATCACATAGATTCATGTATCGTACGAGAAATGACGTCGTTCTGCTGTTCGCGGGTGAGCTTATTGAAGTTGACGGCATAGCCGCTCACGCGGACGGTGAGCTGGGGATATTTTTCGGGATGCGCCTGTGCGTCGAGCAGCGTATCGCGGTTAAACACGTTGACGTTGAGGTGATGTCCGCCGTCCGCGACGTACGCATCGAGCATGTTTACCAAATTTTCTTTCTGTTGTTCACTCATAAAAACTCCTTTATGTTCTTTCGATGAATTTGTTTTCAAAGCGACGAAAACAAATTCATCGAGGAAATCAACTTATTTGCTAAGCTCAAATTGTTGTCATTTATCATCAACAGACAACAAGCCAAAGGTTTTTGGCAAATTGAGGCTCGCAGCGGAGGGAAACCCTCCTCGCGAAAC
>CAMWQK010000068.1 GCA_947176445.1 uncultured Clostridia bacterium
ACAACCGCTCCCGCCGCTTACCGAGGATCTTCAAGAAGAGAAGACGCAGGAAAAGCCCAAGAATAAACTCTCGCTGTGGTTCGAGAGCATGCAGCAAAAGAGCTGGTTTTTGGTGATTCTGACAATCGTGGGGCTGGGCATGGTCGTCGGGGGCGGAACGCTCCTCGTCGATGCGGCGCGCTACATTGCAGAGCGCTTCGGCGTATCCGAGCGCATCATCTCGCTTACGGTCGTTGCCATCGGCACGTCCTTGCCCGAGCTCGTGACTTCCGTCGTGGCGGCGGTCAAGGGCGAGACGGATATCGCCGTCGGAAACATCATCGGCAGTAATATCCTGAATATTCTGCTCGTTGCGGGCGTCTCGTCGCTCTTCTATCCGCTGAAATTCACGCTCGAAGGAAATCTGATCGACGCGATCGTCGCGCTTGGCGCAGCTGTCGTTCTCACGCTGTTCGCGCTCTTCAAAGGACACCGCCTTTCCAAGGTCGCGGGGATTGTCATGCTCGGCTGTTTCCTCGGCTATTATATCTATCTGTTTGTCGTGCCCGTATAAGGGCAAAGGGAGCTTTCGGTGAAACACTTGCTTTCCTGTTTGAAAACCTATAAAAAGGAGACGGTTCTCGCTCCTCTTTTCAAACTGCTCGAAGCGAGTCTCGAACTCATCGTGCCGCTTGTCGTCGCGCAGATCGTCAACGTTGGGATCGCGTCGGGGGATAAGGGGTATATTCTCAAAATGTGTCTATTGCTTGTAGCGTTCGGCGTCGTGGGGCTTGCGTT
This sequence comes from uncultured Clostridia bacterium, assembly GCA_947176445.1. GTDB lineage: Bacteria > Bacillota > Clostridia > Christensenellales > Borkfalkiaceae > Gallimonas. The sequence continues at coordinate 778 of CAMWQK010000068.1, forward strand.
TTCCCTCACGGCGCAATTCTTTGCCGCGCGCGCCGCGGTGGGAGCGAGCGCGGAGCTGAGGCGGCGGCTCTTCCATAAGCTGCAATCCTTCTCCTACGGGCAGATCGACGAGACGGGCACGGCGACGATGATCACCCGCATGACGAGCGACGTCAATCAGGTGCAGTCGGGCGTGAACATGACGCTCCGTCTCTTTTTGCGCTCGCCCTTCATCGTGTTCGGCGCGATGATCATGGAGTTCGTCGTAGACGTAACATCCGCGCTCGTCTTTGTTGCGGTCATTCCTGTTCTGTCGCTCATCGTGTTCGCCGTCATGGCGGCGTGCATTCCGCGCTATAAGCGGGTGCAGGAGAAGCTCGATAAGGTGTATCTCTCCACGCGGGAAAACCTGGCGGGCGTGCGAGTCATTCGCGCGTTCTGCAAGGAAGAGAGCGAAAAGGCGCTATTCGATAGGCGCAGCAGAGAGCTGAAAAGCACGCAAAAGCGCGTCGGTGCGCTCGCCGCGCTCACAAATCCGCTCACCTACGTCATCATCAATCTTGCGGTGATTGCGCTCGTCTACGTGGGTGCGCTCCGCGTGCATGCGGGTGCGCTCGAACAGGGCGACGTTATCGCGCTGTACGGGTATCTCTCGCAGATCCTCGTCGAGCTCATCAAGCTCGCCAACCTCATCGTCACCGTCACCAAGGCAGTCTCCTGTCAGAAGCGTATCGGCGCGGTGCTCGATCGCGAGGGTGAACAGGATACGCTCACGGAAGGGAGTGAAGCGAGGGATACGGATACGGCGGTCGCCTTCGAGAACGTGACGTACGCCTACCAGGGCGGCGGCGCGCCCGCGCTCCATCAGATTGATTTCAAGGTTCGTCGCGGGCAGACGGTGGGCATCATCGGCGGCACGGGCTCGGGCAAGAGCACGCTTATAAACCTCATTCCCCGCTTCTATGCGGCAACGGAGGGGCGGGTACTCGTCGGCGGAAGGGACGTGAATGCCGTCTCCGCAACCGAGCTGCGCGATAAGATCGCCGTCGTGCCGCAAAAGTCTGTACTGTTCAAAGGGACGATCCGCTCCAATCTTTTGTGGGGCAAGGGCGACGCGAGCGAGGAAGAGCTGCTGCGCGCCGTGGAAGTTGCGCAGGCGGCGGACGTGGTGAACGCCAAAGGCGGATTGGACGCGGCAATCGAGCAGGAGGGCAAGAACCTCTCGGGCGGGCAGCGTCAGCGGCTGTGCATTGCCCGCGCGCTCGTGCGCGATCCCGAAATTTTAATTTTAGACGATTCCGCATCCGCGCTCGACTATGCGACGGACGCGCGCCTTCGCGCCGCGCTCAAAAAGATAAATAAGACGGTGTTCATCGTCTCCCAGCGCACGGCGTCCGTACGCAGCGCCGATTTCATCATCGTGCTGGACGACGGCAGCATTTCCGATATCGGCACGCACGAAGAGCTTCTGAAAACTTCGGAAATTTACCGCGAAATTCACTTCTCGCAATTTAAGGAAGAGGAGGGGAAAGCGGTATGAAACAGGCAAAAAAACAGAGCACGATGCGCGGCGTACTTAAATACTTAAAGCCGTACACGGGGTACCTCCTGTGCACGATTTTGCTCGCGCTTGTAACGGTCGCACTCACGCTCGCCGTGCCATACCTTGTCGGGCTTGCGATTGACTGTATTATTGGGAAGAGCAACGTCGATTACGATCGGCTATATAAAATTTTCCTCGCCATCGGCGTGTGCGTGGCGGCAACGCCTATTTGCCAGTGGCTGATGAGTGTCTGCAACAATAAGATTGCCTACGGCATGCTCTGCGACGTTCGCCGCGACGCGTTCGATAAGCTCCACGTGCTCCCGCTCTCCTATCTCGACAGCCGTGCCTATGGCGAGACGGCGAGCGTCGTCATCAGCGACGCGGAGCAGTTCTCCGACGGGCTGCTTCTCGGCTTTACCCAGCTGTTCACGGGCTTTGCGACCATCCTCGGCGTGCTCGTCATCATGTTCCTGCTCTCGTGGAAGATCGCGCTCGTCGTGTTCTGTATCACGCCGCTGTCGCTCTTCTGTTCCAAATTCATCGCCTCGCGCACCTATAAGATGTTCCGCGTGCAATCGGAGACGCGCGCCGATCAGACGGCGTTTATCGACGAGATGATCGGAAATCTGAAAGTCGTCAAGGCGTATACGCACGAGGACGAGAACGAGGAGATTTTCGGAGAAAAGAACGAAAAACTGAGGAAGTGCTCGCTCCGCGCCATCTTCTTCTCTTCGACGACCAACCCCGTCACGCGGTTTGTCAACTCCGTCGTGTATGCGGCGGTCGCGCTCGTGGGGGCGTTCACCGTCATTTCGACGGGCGGCGCGTTTACGGTGGGAAATCTCTCGTCGCTGCTGTCCTACTCCAATCAGTACACCAAGCCGTTCAACGAGATTTCGGAAGTCGTCACCGAGTTCCAGAACGCGCTCGCCTGCGCGGCACGGCTGTTTGCGCTCATCGGCGCAAAGGAGCAGCCCTCGGACGAAAATTGCGAGGAACTCGAAAAAGTTTCGGGCGAGGTCGCACTCGATCACGTCAGTTTCTCATACGATAAGTCGAAGAAGCTCCTCGAAGATATCAGCCTCAACGTGAAGGCGGGGCAGCGCATTGCCATCGTCGGACCGACGGGGTGCGGCAAGACGACGCTCATCAACCTTTTGATGCGCTTCTACGACGCAGACGGGGGCGCGGTGAAGGTAGAAGGCAAGGATATCCGTGAGGTAACGCGGAAATCGCTCAGGAAACACCTCGGCATGGTGTTGCAGGACACCTGGCTGAAAGAGGGGACGGTGCGCGAAAATCTGTGCATGGGCAAGCCCGATGCGACAGACGAGGAGATGATCGCCGCGGCAAAGGCGGCGCACGCGCATTCGTTCATCCGCCGCTTGCCAAACGGCTACGATACGGTGCTCTCGGGCGCGGGCGCGCTCTCCGAGGGGCAAAAGCAGCTCCTCTGCATTGCGCGGCTCATGCTCTGCCATCCGCCCATGCTCATCTTGGACGAGGCGACGAGCAACATCGATACGCGCACGGAAAAGAAGGTGCAGGACGCGTTCTCCGCACTCATGGCGGGCAGAACGTGCTTTATTGTGGCGCATAGGCTCTCCACGATCGAGAATGCCGACCGCATTCTCGTGATGAACGCGGGCAACGTCATCGAGCAGGGCACGCATACGGAACTCATGCAAAAGGGCGGGTTCTATTCGAATTTGTACAAGGCGCAGTTTGCTTTGCCTGAATAAAAATGACATAATTGAAGCGGCAAAAACTCTTTACTTATTTTTTGCGAAGTGGTAAAATACGAGGTACTTATGAAAGAAAAAATACAAAAATTAGGCGATAAAGCGCATTACGGCGCGCAGATCGTCTCCGTCGGTGCGCTGACGGGGCTGTTTGCGGGGCTCGTCGTCACGCTGTACAACGTGCTTGCGTCGCTTTCGGAAGAGTTCTCGCGCGGGTACTACGACTTTTTCCGTGAAAAACCCGCGTTTATTCCGCTCCTGTTCGCCGCGCTGTTCGTCGGCTCGATCGTCATCGGCGGCGTCGTCAAGTTCATTCCCATGATCAGCGGCAGCGGCATTCCGCAGACGGAGGGCGCGACCCGCGGCCTCATTCGCTTCAAGTGGTATCAGGTGCTCACGGGCATGTTCGCGTGCAGCCTGTTCACCATCTTTATGGGTATGGCGGCAGGCAGCGAGGGACCGAGTATTCAGATCGGAGGTGCATGCGGCTACGGCGCGAGCGATTTGCTTCGCCGCAACAACATGGTTCGCCGCTATCAGATCACGGGCGGCGCGTGCGCCGGTCTTGCCGTCGCCTTCAATGCTCCGCTCACGGGCATGGCGTTCGCCTTCGAAGAGGCGCACAAGCGCTTCACGCCCGAGGTGTTCGTCTGCTCCTTCTCGTCCGTCATCGTGGCGATCATCACGCGCAATCTGCTCCGTCCCGCGATGGGGCTTGCCGTGAGCTCCACGTTCACGACCTATAACTTCGTCACGCCCGATATGTTCTCCTATCTGTACATTATTCTGGCGGCGTTCATCTGTGCGCTCGTCGGCGTCGGGTTCTACTTCCTCGTGTTCCGCGCAAAGAAGCTGTTTGCAAGGCTCACCTTCTGGAAGGGCGCGGGCAAGATGATCATTCCCTTTATGCTCGCGGGTGCGTTCGGTCTCATCACCGTCAACGTCATGGGCGGCGGACATGAGTTCATCGAGAGCCTCGGCAGCCTTTCGCATGGAGTGGAGCGCGTGTTCTCCTCGCCGCTGTGGGCAACGCTCATCATCTGTATCGTGCTCAAATTCATCGTATCCATCGCCAACATGGGCGCGGGAGTTCCGTGCGGCGTGTTCATTCCCATGCTCGCGATCGGCGCGGGGCTGGGCGCGCTTTTGAGCCTGCTCTGCATTCAGATGGGCATGGATCCCGCCTATGCGGACGCGCTCGTCATGATCTGCATGGCAACGTTCTTCACGACCGTCGTCAAAGCGCCTATCACGGCGATCGTCATGGTCGTGGAGCTCACCTGGAACTTCGTGTTCCTGCTCCCCGTCATCATCGGCGCGGCGATCGGGTACCTCGTCGGCGATATCTTCCGCACCGAACCCATCTACGATAAGCTGCTCGACGGCATTCTTGCCGCGCAGCGCAAAAATCAGCCCGTCATCTCGCTTACGGCGACCCTCCGCGTCAAGAAGGGCACGCCTTCCGACGGCAGATCCATCCGCAATATTTTGTGGCCGTCCGATGCGCTCGTCACCACGTTGGAGCGCGGCGAGCTCACCATCGTTCCCGACGGCGAGACGGTGCTCGAAGAGAACGATATCATCTTCGTCAAGGGCGAAACGACGCACCCCGACGAGTATCTGAAAAACCTCGAAGGCACGGTCGGCGAGCTTATCTCGTCCGATATTAAGCGAGAG
>CAMWQK010000069.1 GCA_947176445.1 uncultured Clostridia bacterium
GCGGAAAAGCTGGGGTTCTGATCGCGCGAATCGCCGTCCGTCAGCGTCTTTAACTCGGAGTTTACGGAAGACAGCGTGCCGATTTTAGAGGTCACTGCCCCGTCCCGCACGGTGACGGCGTACTCCTTGCCGCCGCCCTGCACGGAGAGGATCTCCCCGTCCGAAGAGGAATAGATGTGCTCCTCGGGATCTTTGAGATTGTTTGTATTCTTGCGGTACACGCCCGAAGATCCGTTGACGGTGAAGGCGTAGACGGTCTTTTCGCCCTCGATCTGCACGCCGTTGATATACGCCGTGATCTTCTCCGCACGGTTTTTATACACGTCGTAGTCGCCGCGGTAGCGCGCGCCCTCGCCGCCGTACTTCCACTCGTCGTTTTTGACGCGCGTCTCGGCGTACTGTTTATAGCGGAGGATATATTCGCTCTCGAACGTCTCGCCCTTCTCGCCGTCGAAAATGCCGAACTTCTCCCCGTCGGTATATGCAAATTTTTCCATATTTACGCCTCCCTAAAAAGGTTCCGTATCTCTACGCCCTTCTTTTTGGCATACCTTACGGTATACGCCGTGCCGCCGGTCGCTCTCATACAGTAGGCAAACAGCAGATCCGCGCGGTCGACCATCATACGATCGCGCGCCAGAAAACAGCCGTTTGCATAACCATTATAAATATAGTGCCTTTTATCGCACCGTTCGAGCAGATTCAAGTACCGCCTTTTTTCCTCGCCGAAAAAACTGTTCTCGTGCCCGCGATAGGGAATGCACGCTTCCAGCGTGATGCGGTATTTCTGTTTGAGTGCGATCAGGCAGTCGAGCGCAAGCAGATCGAACCCGCGCGCCATGCCGCATAGAAAGGTATCGTAACCCTCTCTTATGAGTTCTTCGAGCGTATCGTAGAGCAAATTTAATTGAAAATCTTCGGGCAGATCCCTGTGTCCCGTCAAAGCGCACGTCATAAAATGGGCTTGCTCCTCTCTTTTCCGTTCCCGCGCGGATACTTTGCGGGCGTTTCCTTGATTTTGTTGACGACGGCGAGCACGCGGGAGCCGTAATTTTCGGGCAGTTCGTAGGAATAACATCCCTCGATCGCTCCGCCGAGGAGTTTGACGGCGTTTCTCGCCTCTTCGACTTCCTCTTCGTTGCCCTTGTATGCGATCATCTTCCCGCCGACGCGGACGAAGGGCAGGCAGTACTCGGTGAGCGTGTTCATGCGCGCCACCGCGCGGGCGCAGGAGACGTCGAACTGTTCGCGATATTTCCCCTTCGCACCGTCCTCTGCGCGCATATTCTCGACGGTGACGTTATTCAGCCCGAGTTCTCTTACCGCGGTTTTGAGAAATTCACACTTCTTTCCCGTGCTCTCAAAGAGGGTAAACTGCAGATCGTCGCGGTAAATTTTCAGCGGAATGCTCGGAAAACCCGCGCCCGAACCGATCTCCGCCACCTTCGCCCCCTTGGGAAAGAGGCTCTCCCCCGCAAGAGAGTCTAAAAAATGTTTATAAATAACCTCTTTTTCCTCGGTGATCGCCGTTAAATTATATCTCTGATTATAGGATATCAACAGCTCTCGAAACTGTATAAACTTGTCCTTAAAATCCCCGTTTATGAGGTCATAATAGCCGTTTATTCGTATTTGCTCGCGTTTCATACGCATATTATATCACAATCCTCTGCCATTTTCAACCGATTGTTGAAATATCCGCCCGATAAATTCCACATTGTAGATATCTCTGTGGACAACCTCTCTCTTTTCCGCTCCTCTTTTTTCATCACAATTTTTTGCTCCTTTCACGCACTCCACACCGTGATTTTGTAAGGTGGACAAGCACATCTTTTCCACAATCTTTCAACAACTTATCCACGGGGTAAAATTTTGCATGATTTTGACAAAACGGGGGAAAATGCTTGTTATTTTTCTGATTTTCCGTTATAATAATGAGGTAAATGACAGGGTTTTCGGTTGAACGAAAAGGTTGTCCACATTTCCACGGCTCTTATTATTACTATTATTATCTTATTTATTGATATATTTAACTACATTCAAAGGAGAACACCACTATGAAATTCGTTTGCGACGGACTTACCCTCTCGGAGGCGGTCAACAAGGCAAGTAAGGCATGCGCCGTTCGTACGACTGCGCCCATTATGGAGTGCATCAAGATCACGGCAAAGAACGACGAGGTGCGCTTCCTTGCGACCGACGGCGAGCTCTCCATTCAGAAGAGCGTCAAGGCAGAGGTATTCGACGAGGGCGAAGTGTGCGTTCCCGGAAAACTCTTTGCAGACTTCATCGGAAAGCTCTCGGGCGAGGAAGTCTCCATCTCGACGGGAGAGAGAGGCGTGGAAATCAAGTACGGCGAATCCAATTCCTATATGCAGCAGTTGAGCGCCGACGAATTCCCCCATATCAACCTCGAAATCGGGGAAAACTACTTCGTTCTCAAACAGAAGGACTTGAAAAAGATCATCGCCGAAACGGTTTTCTGCTGTGCGCAGGACGATTCCCGCCCCGTCCTCAAAGGCTGCCTTATGGAGTTTAACGAAAAGCTGGAGATCACCGCGCTCGACGGTTACCGCTTGGCGCTCTCCACCGCGCAGATCGTGAGCAAGGGCACTTCACAGTCCATCATCTGCCCCGCAAGAACGCTCGGCGAAATTTCGAGAATGCTCTCGGACGACGACAAGGAGATCACCCTCTATACGCAGGGCGGAATGCTCATGGTTGGCATCGAGGGAATGGTGATCGTCTCCCGCCTCTATCAGGGTGAATTTATCCGCAAGGAGAACGTGCTCCCCAAGGAGTTCAACACGCACGTCACTCTCGATCGGAACGAGCTTGCGCTCAGCGTAGAGCGTGCGGCGATCCTCATTCGCGGCGACAAAAACAATCTCGTCACCCTCGATATCCATAGCGACCTTGTGAAAATCTCCTCTGTTTCAGAGATCGGAAACGTTGCGGAGAGCGTCAAGGCGGAGACGGACGGAAAAGATATCATCATCTCCATGAACGCAAAGTATCTGCTCGATGCGCTGCGTGCGCTCGAAGAGGACAAAGTCGTTCTCTCCTTCAACGGACCCGTTTCCCCCTTTATTTTACAAAATGCGGAGAAAAAAGAGAGCGTTTATCTGATTTTACCTGTGAGAAACGCCGCATAATCGCTTGACGGAAACGGATAAAAAATTTATAATCAAAAAAGAAAATAACCTTTCAGGAGAAATATTACTATGAAGAGAACTTATCAACCCAAAAAGAGACAGAGAAGCAAGGTACACGGTTTCCGCCAGAGAATGAAGACGCAGGGCGGAAGAAACGTCTTGAAGAGAAGAAGAAACAAGGGCAGAAAGCACATCTCCGCGTAAAATATGAGGTATTTGCGCCTGAAACGCAAGAAGGACTTTTCCAAAACCGTAAAATCGGGAAAGAGATTGTACGCTTCCTCTTTAACCGTCGTATATTTTCCTGCGAAACAGACGAAAATGGCGGTATGTGTAGGGAAAAAGTATGGGAAAAGCGTCGAGCGGAACAGAATCAAGCGGCTTCTCCGCGAGGCGTTCCGCACGCAGGAGGGGGAAATTTGCGTTCCCTGCCACATTCTGCTCATTCCCAAGATATCGAAGTCGTACGAGTACGGCGTTTTTAAGCGGGATATCGAAAAACTGTTACGGCGGGAAAAGCTCATTGAAACTCAGAGTGCGTGAAATTGCATCGAAGAACGGGAAAATCCTCAGAAAAACCGTCTTTAAGCCCTATCTGAAGGCGCTGTGTATCCGTCTCATCGAGTTTTACCAAAAGCATATCTCGAAAAGTACTTGTCTCTATACGCCCACCTGTTCGGAATATACCAAGCGTTGCATCAACAACCTCGGCGTAATTCCGGGGATACTTCTGGGCATATGGAGAATTTTACGCTGTAACCCGCTCTCCAAGGGCGGATACGATCCTGCACCGGAAAATTATTTCAAAGTCAGATGGGTCATTTGACACAGGGTGATCAATGAATATCATATCAGCGCTTGCGGCAGTCGGTTTTCCTCTCCTTGAGGACGGATTTCAAATTCCGCTCAACTGGCTGGAAAACTTCATACGTATCCTCATCGAAGGCATCGGCATTACGGGCGTCGGGATCATCGTATTTACCCTCATTCTGAAGGCGATCACGCTCCCCTTCGATATCTATCAGCGCGTCAAAATGCGCAAGCAGACGCTTGTGATGCGCTCGATGAAGGAAGATCTCGATAAACTGCAAAAGCAGTACGCGAACGACAAGACGATGTATCAGCAGAAAATGATGGAGCTGTATAAAAAGAACGGTTACAGCCCTCTTGCGGCATGCCTGCCCATCATCGTCTCGTTTGTCATCCTCATCGTCGCGTTCAGCTCCCTCAACAGCTATTCGCAGTATGCAAACCTCAACATGTACGAGAGAATGACGAGTTCTTATAACACGGCGATCCTCAGCAACTGCGAACTTCCCGAATATGACGAAAACGGCGCTTTCGTATTTGACAGCGCGAAGGTCACTGTCTCCGAAGAGACGCGCGAGGGCGAGGGCACGTTCGTCGTCGTCAAGGCAAAAGCGGCGGACAAGTTTATGTTCTACGAATATAATAAGGACGTAGACCACCCCACCGTCAACTACTATATTGATACGGACAAGCTCTACACCTTAAAGACGGCGGAAATCGACGCGCTCGTTCAAAAAGACAATCTTACGATCGAGAACGCTTGCTATAACTATGTGCGCGATATCGGCGCAGAGGCGGCGGCAAAGAGCTATCACGATAATCCCCCGAGCTTTTTGTGGATCAAGAACATCTGGTATCCGGATGTTTCGTACAACCATCCCATTCAGACGTACGACGAGTTTATCGGCACGCGCGGCATGGGAACGGAGGAAGTCGTCTTAAAAGACGGTTCAGAGTCGACCGTGAAGGCGATCATGACCGTCTCCATGTACGAAAATATCACCGCGAAGCTCGACGTTGAAAAGGATCAGGCAAACGGATTCTTCATTCTCATCATCCTCTCCATCGGGCTGATGGTGCTCTCGCAGTTCATCACGATGAAGAGCTCCAAGGAGAGCAACCAGTATCAGACGGTAGACGGCAGAGGCGCGAATACGCAGAAAATCATGCTCTTCATGATGCCGCTTATCTATGCGATCTTTGCGTTTATGTACAGCGCGGCGTTCTCCATTTACATGGCGATGAGCAGCCTTGTGGGCATTCTCGTCACCGTCCTCTCCAACCTCATTCTCGGCAGAACGTTCAAGAAGAAAGAAGAGGCGATGATTATTCAGCAAAATACGCGCACGCTCCCCTGGATGAAGAACCAAAACGGCGGCAAGAACAACAAAAATAAGAAAAACAAATAACTACGGCATATAAGAAGGTAAGGTATGGAAAGAAAAGAAGTTTTCAGCGGGAAGACCGTGGAGGAAGCAATCGAAACAGGATTAAAGGAACTCGGCGTCACGCGCGACGAGGTTCAGATCGAGACGGTGGAAGAGGGAAAGAAGAAACTCTTCAAATCGGTGCCCGCACAGGTCGTAATTACGGTGAAGGACAACAGAACGGACGGCGAGCGCGCAGTTTGCTTCCTCAAAGGACTGTTTGAAAAACTCGGATATGAGGTAGAACCCCTCCTCAGAGGCGAGGAAGAGAAGATCGAAATCGAGCTCGGCGCGGAATCCACGAAGGGACTCATCGGGCGC
>CAMWQK010000070.1 GCA_947176445.1 uncultured Clostridia bacterium
CATCGTGCCGAGCACGGTGATGAAGTAGTCGCGCGTGCGGTAGGATTTCTCGCCGTCGAGGAACTTCTTCGCGTCGTCGCTCGTGCCGTCCGCAAACGCCTTGAACGCCGTCTTGTCGTCCTCGCTAAACAGATACGTCTCCTTCTTGCCCGCGTCTGCCGCCTCTTTGAGGTTGTCCTCATAGTAGCTCGTCGTCTGCGTATAGAAATAGCTGTTGACGAGGTCGGAGAGCTTGTGATTGTCTTTGCTAAGCTCGGTGATATACTCGGTGATTTCCTCGTACTTGTCGTTGACAAGTTCGAGTTCGGAGTTGGTCATGATCTTGCCGTCTTTTTTCAGCTCGACCGCGTGAATATAGCTGTACGCCGTGGAAGTGAACTGCTCCGCATCCGAGTAGAAGAGCGTGCCGCCCACGACCTCATAGGGATACCAGCTGTTCGTGTGCTGAACGTTGAGCACCTTGACGGGAAGGAAGTTCTCGTTCTCCTTCTGCGCAAGCTGGTTGTACTGCGCCGCCGTGCCGTTGTATACCGCACGCTCGACCGAACCGCCGTTGCCGTTCGAACGGGTGAAATAGACGTATTTGTAGGTAGCATCCGCCGTGTCGAGATAGTTGAGCGTCGCACCCGATACGTTGACCGCAATGCGCTGCTCGCTCGCCGCGCCCGTGCCGTTCTTTTCAACGTCTGCGCGCTTGATCGTCGAGCCGTCTACGTAGAGGTAGTGGTGCTTGCCGCCGTTTGCCTCGTCGATATAGAAGATCGCGGCTGCCGACGCCTTTTCGGTGTTCTGTGCGATGACGTCGAGATATCCGCCCGCGCCGTCCACGACCGCGTTGCCCGTGATCGTGTTCCAGCCGTCCGCATTCACCGCGGAGACGGGGAGATAGTAGAGCCAGCTTGTCTCGCCGACGGAGTCGGTGCTGACGATCTCCTTTCTCGTGAAATAGACGCCGTCGTTATCGTAGCGTTCGAGCGAGTAGGTAAAGCCGTTGCTCGAAAGCGCCTTGGTCTGATCGTCGTGAGAGAAACGGGTGTAGATGCTGCCCGTTCCGATTCCGTCGAGCACGAGCTCGCCGAGGTTGGTGTAGGGCGCTTCGCCGTCGTGATCTTTGAGGTATTCCTCGCTCCACTTGTAGTCGTAGGGCGCTTCCGTCGCGTCTGCGCGCACACGGTACACCTGCTGATAGGAGAGCTGGTTGGAATTTTCGGTATCCACACCGTCGGTAACGTTCATCGTGTAGTAGACGTACGCGTTCGTCTTGTCCGTCTTGTGTACAACGTGCGTGCCGATCGCGTCCGCAAGCACCGTATCCGTATCCTTCTCCGTATTATAGGAGTGCAGCGTCGTGCCGTCGACGTAGACGAGATAGACTTTTCCGCCCTCTTCCACGTAGCGGTATTCCGCGTCGTTCTTGCTCACGCGGAGATAGCTCTTTACGTCCGAGCCGTCGAGCTTCGCGCTCTTGAAGTCGAGGTAGTCGCGCTCGACGACGCCCGACGTGTTCTTGACGTTGTTGGGCGTTGCGTAGTAAATTCTGTCGCCGTACACGTACAGTCCCGACGTGTGATCCCCCGCCACCATGAGGGAGGGAACGACGACCTGCGCGGTGTTCTTGCCCGCGTCGAGATCGCTCCGCGCAATGCGCATGAGCGCGGCCTTGGTGACCTCGCCGTAGGTGTTGTCCGCCTCGATCGTCTCGATGCCGTTGATGAAGTAGACGTATTTGCCGTATTCGACGACGAAGCCGCCGTTGGAAACCGCCTCCGTCTCCGAAGTATAATCACCCGTGAGCGGTGTGAACGACGAATCGCACCCGACAAAGGCGCTCGCGCCCGCCGCCATCATCGCCGCGGCTAACAGTATGGTAAGTTTTTTGCATCCTTTGCGCATAAACATTCTGCTCCTTGATAAACAAGGTTTTCCTTGTTCTAACGATACGCATTTAATTATATACTAAAATAAGGTTTTTCGCAATCAAAAACCTCATAAACTTTAACTTTTTTTGGGATTTTTTACCCGCAGGGAGGTTTTTTATGGAAAAATTCGGAATCTTTGAACTGCTCGACGCGCTCTCGCAAATCACCGCCGTCGAAAATCAGCCGGCGCAGCCGCAATCGCCCGAAACGAACGATGCGGCGTTCACGCCGCCGAGCTACGGAAGCGAGACGAAAGCAGAACCGACAGAAGCGGCGCAAAGCAGCGCGCCGCAACAAAAAGCAAGCGATCCCGCAAGAGCGCTCGAAGAATTTCTCTCCCGCCACAACCGCATTTCCGAACAGGCGGATAAAAATAAGAGATGACGGGTTGAACGCCCCATAGCATAAAAAAGAGAAACCGCTTTTTCGGTTTCTCTTTTTGAGTTCGGTTTGATTATCTCTTCGAGAACTGAGGAGCACGGCGTGCCTTTTTGAGACCGTACTTCTTTCTCTCCTTGACGCGGGGATCGCGCGTTAAGAACCCAGCCTTTTTGAGGGTAGGACGGCACTCGGGCTCCGATTGAAGGAGCGCCCGCGCGATACCGAGACGGATCGCACCTGCCTGACCCGTATATCCGCCGCCGATGACGTTGACGTGGATATCGTATTTGCCCTCGGCGGCAACCGCTACGAGAGGCTGCTTGACGATGTATTGAAGCGTTCCCATGGGGAAGTAGTCTTCGAGAGAACGATCGTTGATGACGATTGCGCCGCTGCCTGCGGGAATCAAACGCACGCGCGCGATTGCCTTCTTTCTTCTGCCCGTTCCCCAGTATTGTAATTTCTTCTTCAAATTGACCTTTGCCATATCATCTCACCTCAGAATAATTTCAGCTCTTCGGGCTTCTGCGCCGCATGGTTGTGTTCCGCACCCTTGTAAACTCTCAGCTTCTTGATCATCTGTCTGCCGAGCGAGTTCTTGGGGAGCATACCCTTGACCGCCTCGTAAACCGCAAGGTCGCTGCGCTCCGCCATGAGCTTGCCGTACGCAACTTCCTTGAGTCCGCCGATATAGCCGGTGTGATAGCGATAATATTTATCCTCTAACTTCTTACCGGTGAGAACGACTTTATCGCTGTTCAAAATAATTACAAAATCGCCCGTATCAACGTTGGGGGTAAACGTGGGCTTGTTCTTGCCGCGAAGGATCGCCGCAACCTTGGAGGAAAGTCTGCCAAGGGGGATTCCTGCGGCATCGATCACATACCACTTTCTCTCAACTGTCTGAGCGTTTGCCGTATAGGTTTTCATATCCTGTCTCCTTACATGATTATGCTTGATACTATCTCGATTTGCCCGTTTGGGGGCTTTTTCGCCGATTACTTCTTCATTATAGGCGAAGAAAAAAGTTCCGTCAAGCTGTTTTGACTTGCGATTTTAAGTTTTTTTACGAAAATTACAAAAAAATTTTTTCCCTTTTGGAATATCCGTTGACGGGCTTTCTCTTCTCACAATCCGCTTATCATTTCACGCTCACTATATTCATTGAGAATATGAAAAACGCCGCTTTGCTCTTCCCGAGCAAAACGGCGCTTATAAAACATTTTATTCAAGAATAGCTTTTATTCTTCTTACACCCGACGACGAGGACTGTTCTTTGACGATTTTGAAGTGCCCGAGAACGCCCGTGTGCTCTACGTGAGGTCCACCGCACATCTCCTTCGAGAACTCCCCGATGGAGTACGTCTTGACCGTGTCGCCGTACTTACTGTCGAACACGCCGACGAAGTGCTGCGCCCGCGCCTCTTCGAGACTCATTTCCTTATATATAACGGGGATATCTGCCTTGATCTTCTCGTTGACGAGGCTCTCCACCGCCGCGATCTCCTCCGCCGTCATGGGGCGGGCGAGGTTGAAGTCGAAGCGCATGCGCTCGTCGGTGATGTTGCTCCCCTTCTGGTTGATATCGGGCGAGACGACCGTTTTGAGCGCGGCGTTGAGAAGGTGCGTCGCCGTGTGGTACTTCGTCGCCATCTCCGAATGGCTCTCAAGTCCGCCCTTGAACTGCCCCGTGGGAAGCACGCGGCTCTTCTCCTGGTGCTCCTTGAACGCAAGATCGAACCCCTCTTTATCCACCGTCAGACCGCGCTCCGCGGCGAGCTCCTCGGTGAGCTCGAGCGGGAAGCCGTAGGTGTCGTACAGGCGGAACGCCTGCTTGCCGCCGATGACCGTCTCCTCGACGTATGCGGGGTTGCTCTTCTTCATGAACTCGTTCTTGCGCGCAATGCCCTGCACGCACTTCTCGAACTCCTTGATGCCCTGCGCGAGCGTCGTCTCGAACTTGTTCGCCTCTTTTGCGATCTCGTCGAGAATATAGCTCTCCTTTTCGACAAGAAGCGGATACGCCTCGCTGTACACCTCTTCGATAAAGATGCGCGCGACGTCGAGCATGGCGCGGCTCTCTACGCCGAGCTGCTTGCAGTAGCGGATCGCGCGGCGCATGATGCGGCGGAGAATGTACCCCGCGCCCGTGTTGGAAGGCAGGATCCCGTTCTCGTCGCCGATGAGGAGCACCGTCGTGCGCGTGTGGTCGGCGATGATACGCATTGCCTTTCTCGCTGTCTCGTCCTTATCGTAGTCCTTGCCGGAAATGCTTTCGAGCTTGTGAATGACGGAGAGGAACAGATCCGTCTTGTAGCCGTCCGAAAGTCCGTTGAGGAAGAGGAGCATGCGGTCGAACCCGAAGCCCGTATCCACGTTCTTATTCGTGAGCGGCTCGTAGCCCGTCTCCGTCTTTTTGTACTGCATATACACGTCGTTTCCGATCTCGACGTAGTCGTCGGGGAACACGGGGTTTTCCTTGGTCATATCGAGCGGATAGAACCACTCGTTGTCCGGTCCGCACGGCGTGCCGACCGTGCCCTCGAGCTCCCACCAGTTGTCCTCTTTGGGAAGGAAGAAGATGTGCTCCTTTTTGATGCCCAAGCCCTCGAGGAGCGCCGCCGTCTCGGTGTCCCGCGGGACGCTGTCGTTCCCCTCGAACACCGTCGTGCACAGCTTGTCCTTATCCAGCCCGAACACCTTCGTTAAAAGCTCGAACGTCCAGGCGGTCTTTTCCTTTTTGAAGTAGTCGCCGAGCGACCAGTTGCCCATCATCTCGAAAAACGTGAAGTGCGACGCGTCGCCGACGGAGTCGATATCCACCGTGCGCATGCACCCCTGCACGTTACAGAGGCGCGTCTTTCCGCTCGGGTGCTTTTTGCCGAGCAGGTAGGGCATGAGCGGCTGCATTCCCGCCACGTTGAACATGACGCCCGTAGACCCGTCGCCGATCAGCGACACCGCCCCGATATTCACATGATCCTTGCCCTCGTAAAAGGACAGCCATTTTTCTCTTAATTCTTTCGACGTAATTTTCATATTCTATATCCTCGTTATAATTTGGTGAGTTCGTAACCGTCTTTACTGTCTTTCACGGCATATCCCATTTCTTTGAGCTTTTCTCGAAGTTCGTCCGACTTCTTCCAGTCCTTCTGCGCGCGGGCGGCTTGCCGCTCTTTTGCGACTGCCTCCACCTCGGCGGGAATATCGCTCTTTGCCGCGTACTTGTTCAGATACTCCTCCGCGTCCTTTTGGAACAAGCCGAGCAGGGAATACGTCTTTTTAATTTGATTGGTGATCTGCCGCGCCTTTTTGTCGCCGCTCGCCGTCAACGCCGCCGCAGCTTTGAAATACACGAAGAGCTCGGAGAGCGCAAGCG
>CAMWQK010000071.1 GCA_947176445.1 uncultured Clostridia bacterium
GGAGGGGAGAAGGTGCGCTGCATGCTCTCCAAGATGATGTTGGAGGGCGGAAACTTCCTCATCCTCGACGAGCCGACCAACCACCTCGACCTCGAATCCATCACCTCGCTCAACAACGGGTTGACCGCATTCAAGGGCTGCCTGCTTCTGACCTCGCATGACCAGGAGCTCATGAACACCGTTTGTAACCGCATTATCGTCATCGACAGGACAAAGACGTTCGATAAGAACGTCACGTTTGACGAGTACGTGGAATTGATGAACGCATAAAATATATCAGAAACGCGAAAAATATACCCGATCGAGAGCGATTTTTTTGCCGAAACAGACACAGTCTTGTAGGTGAAAAATTAGTTTTGTTTTGTAAAAAATTATTCGAATTTTGTACAAAAATAGCTTTACATTTACTCACATTTGTTTTATAATCGGTTCTACCAGTTCAAAAGGAGGAAGAAAGAATATGAAACAAACAAAAATTCTCATTCTCGAAAGCAATGAGCAATTTGCAGAGGAGTTGCGCGCGTACTTTGCGTCGCGCGAAAATTACACCGTGATCGGCGTTATAGGCGACGGTGCGGAGGGAATGCAGGCGCTCAAAGACGAGCCGGATGTTGTCATTATCAGTCTCCTGCTCAAAACGTTGGACGGCTTTACCGTGATGGAGCGGGCAAAAAAGGAGGGCTGCAAAGCCGCGTTTATCGCACTCGGCAACTTCGCTGACGATAAGATCATCAACCGCGCGATTGCGCTCGGCGCACGGTATTACTTGATGAAGCCGGTTACGGCGGCAGTCGTGGGCGATCGTGTCGTCGATCTCTCGGAAGAGGAGCAGCCCGCGGCGTACTCCGTTCGCGAGGCGGAGCGCAGGAAGTTCGGCTCGCTCGACGAGCGGATCAGCAATATCTTTATCTCGATCGGCATTCCGCCGCACATCAAGGGCTACGGATATTTAAGAGAGGGGATCAAGATGGCGGTGGAGGATCCGCAGGTTATCAATAACATCACCAAGGGACTGTATCCCGTCATCGGCGAACGCTTTCAGACGACGGCGAGCAAGGTCGAGCGCGCGATCAGACACGCGATCGAAGTCGCCTGGAACCGCGGCAGGATCGATGCGGTAAACGCCATTTTCGGTGCGCGCGTCTATATCGGTACGGAGAAGCCGACCAACAGCGAGTTCATCGCGCTCGTTGCGGACAAGCTGATTTTGGAGAGTATGGTGTGATATGTTTCGATGAATTTGTTTTGGAAAAACAAATTCATCGAGGAAATTATCTTTTACGCTGAGCTTAGAAAGTTGTCATTGTGCAACAACAGACAAGAAGCCAAAGGTTTTTGGCAAATTGGGGCTCGCAGCGGAGGGAAACCCTCCTCGCGAAACATAATTGAGAATAAATCCAAGCCCTCGGGCGCTGCGCGGTGCGGCGGTGGGGGCTTATTTTTTTGCTCCTCAAACGCACATTTTGTCGCTTTGCAAGATTCGGGTAAAAAAATCAAAAAAATCCGTCGCGATATTGTTGAAAATTTTCTGCGAAAATGTTATACTGTACTGTGAAAAATTGTGATAACCTGTCGGTGTTTCGGCAAGGCGACACGGAGGATTATTTTGAACGGATTCGGACGCGGCGGAGATAAACAGAATAAGGACAAGGTCTCCGTTATTACCAAGGAAACGGTGGGCATGACGCTGCTGCTGTTCAGTGCGCTTGCTCTCCTTATAACGATCACGCGCTCGTTGATGCTCGGCGAGGTCGGCGTGGCGATCACGGCATTCTTTTTGGGGGTATTCGGCTATCTGACGTATCCCTTGCTTGTGCTCTCCATCTATTTTTCGCTCACGCTTGTAACGGGTAAAAAACTCATCAAGGGCAAGTGGATCGGGCTTTGCAGTGCACTCCTTGCCGCTGTCTTTCTCATCGTTCACCTTGCAACAAGCACGCGCTTTGTCGGCGAAGAGGGGTACGGTGCGTACCTTAGCGGTTGCTGGACTGCGGGTGCGGGCGGCGTTGCCACCTCTACGGGCGGCGGCGTCATCTTCGGGCTGATCGTATATCCTATTCGCGCCGTGCTCTCCAATGCGGGCGCATACGTCGTCTTTTCCTTCCTCATCGTGCTCGCTTTGTTCTTCATTCTGCGCGCCTGCGGAGTGATCGGGCGCGTATTCCGCAAAAAGAGCGGTTTAGGTAGGGAAATCGCGGCAGCCGATGAGAACGAAGCGCGGGCGTATCCCGCGGCAGTCTCCTTCGACGAGTTGACTCCCGCACCCCGTCCCACCGCGCAGTATCCCTATGCAAACGCGTTCGACGAGCGAGCAAACCTCTCGGGGGCGTATGCGCGTGAGGATCACACCACCCGCAATCCGTACTCCGCGCCGTCCTCTGAACAGTCGCAGACTCCCAAAACGGAGCGCGGCATGGCATACGACGGGCGCAGCATTCTCTTTGCCGATCCCGCGACGAGCTATAAAAACAACCTCATCTACGATCGCGATTCTTACTTTAATTCGCGCGGCCGCCGTATTTCGGTGGAGCAGAGCGGCAACACTCCTGCGCCGACGCAGACGGCTCAGCCGCAGAGCGCGGGAACTTCCAGCTATGTAAACGACTACACCCGTCAGGCGGAGACGCCGCGCCCCGCGATGCCCAAGAAGGTGACAGAGGAAAAGCCCTTCGTGAGCGGCGGCTATACCTATCCGCTCCGCTCGGACGCGGACGATCTCAACTATCCGCAAAAGCCTTCCTATAAGGCGCCCACACCCGAACCCAAAGAGGAGCACGACTACTATGCAAAGGACGTGCCCTTCACGCCCGCGGAAGAGGAGTTCTCCTCCGCGCCCAATATCGACGATTTCAAGTTGCCCGAATCCCCCAAGCATCCCGATACGGAGCTGAGATTCGGCGATACGCCCATCTATTCGGAGCCGAAAAAACCGCTCTCGGAGAGCGCGCAGAAGGAGGCGAATTTCCGCAGTCTCTTCTCGCGTCCTGCGCGCAGTGAGACGCCCGTTGAGCCCACGCAGAGCAGTCGCCCCGTCGAGCCTACGCGCGAAAACCTACGCGACAGCTTCCGCGAAGAGCCCGTTCGCGAGCAGTTTACGGAAGAACCCGTGAGGGAAAACCTGCGCGAACCGTTTGCGGAGGAACCCGAGGAAGAACCGCCCGTACGTGATACGGGACGGGATATGTTTGCGCGCGAAGAGCAGGAAGAGCTGCCGAAGCGCAAGGAGATCTCCCGCCGCGTCAACCCGCTCTCCCTCAGTGAGGACGAAGAGGACGATGAAGAGGACGCAGGGGAGAGCAGAGTATTCGATTCTCCCATCGGGCGGGAACGCTCCGCAGCTGACCTCTTTGACGACGATGAGGACGAGGACGAAGAGGACGCACCCGTCGAACGGTTTGAGAGCAGCCGTAGCTTCGACCGCCTCTCCGATCGCGGTACGTCGCGGGAATCCGTTTCCCGTGTGTCGGCATTTACTCAGCCTTCACGTTCCGAACCGGAACCCGAACCTGCGCCTGCACCTGCGCCCGTCAGACACGTCTATCGCGAATACGTTCATCCGCCCGTCGATCTGTTCCGGGCGTATGACGATAATATCACCATTACGCAGGAGGAGATCGAGAAGAACTCCGCAATTATCGTGGAGACACTCGCGGGCTTCCGCGTCGATGCGGAAGTCGTGAAGGTCACGTGCGGCTCTGCCGTGACGCGCTACGATATCGATATTCCCCGCAACATCTCCGTTCCCTCCGTCGTCAAGCGCGACAAGGAGATCGCAATGCGTCTGCATGCGCGCGACGGGGTCAACGTATACGCCAACTGGGAGCACGGGGCAATCTCCATCGAAGTGCCCAACAGCAAGCGCGTGACGGTGGGTATGCGTTCGCTCATGCTTTCCGATTCCTTCGTCAATGCAAAGCCGAACTCGCTGATGTTTGCGATCGGTAAAGACGTCGAGGGCAGAAACCTCTGCGGCGACATCGAGAAGATGACGCACGTGCTCATTGCGGGCTCTACGGGCTCGGGCAAGAGCGTGTGCCTGCACGCCATGCTCATCAGCATGATCAGCAAGTATTCGCCCGAGGAGCTTCGGCTCATTCTCATCGACCCCAAGAAGGTTGAGTTTGCCATCTACGAGGGCATTCCGCACCTCATGATCAACGAGATTATCACCGACGCGCAGAAGGTCGTTGCGGCGCTCAACTGGTCGATCAAGGAGATGGAACGCAGATATGAGCTGTTCGAGCAAAAGACGCGCTCGGGCGTTGCCGTCCGCAAGATCGACGAATATAACGCAAAGCGCACCGAGGACGAGGAACGGCTTCCCAAGATCGTCATCGTACTCGACGAGCTTGCCGACCTCATGGCGGTCGCCAAGAAGGACATCGAGGAGCGTATCAACCGTCTTGCGGCAAAGGCGCGCGCGGCGGGTATTCACCTCGTCATCGCGACGCAGCGTCCGTCGGTAGACGTCATCACGGGCGTCATCAAGAGTAACCTGCCCACGCGTATGGCGCTCCGCGTTATTCAGGAAGTGGACTCGCGCACCATTCTCGACGAGTCGGGCGCGGAAAAGTTGCTCGGCAACGGCGATATGCTCTTCTCCATCGGCGGCATGAACAAGACACGCGCACAGGGCGCGTTCATCAGCTCGGATGAGACGCAGGACGTCATCGACTTCATCAAGAAGCACAATGAATCGTATTACGATACGAGCGTTGCGGACTATATCAACAAAGCCAACCAGTCGGTTGCAGGCGGCGACGACATGGACGACGGGGAGTCGGAAGCGGTGAGTGCGGAGTACATCAAGGCGCTCGGGATCGTGGTCAAGCTCGGCAGTGCGTCCATCTCGCTCATTCAGCGCAAGTGCTCGGTGGGGTATAACCATGCGGGTAAGATCATCGAGTGGATGGAGCTCATGGGTTACATCACGCCTTTCGACGGAAAGGCAAAGGCGCGTACCGTCATTCTGACCAAGGAAGAATACGAAAGCAAATACGGGAGTCTCGACTGATGACGCAAAAAGTGTTCGGCATGATCTCCCTCGGGTGCGATAAGAACCGCGTAGACGGGGAGCGCCTGCTCGGGGAAATCAAGCGTCGGGGATATCCCATCACCGACGACATCGGGAAGGCGCAGATCCTCATCGTCAATACCTGCGCGTTCTTAAACGCCGCGCGGAAAGAGGCGATCGAGACAGTGCTCGAGGGCAACGGCTATCGGAGCGGCGTGCTCGAAAAGATCGTCGTCTCGGGGTGTCTGCCCCAGAAATTTATTGGCGAGCTCTTTCCCGAACTCACCGAGGCGGACGTATTTCTCGGGATCAACGATGCCGACAAGCTGTTCGATGCGCTCGAACGGGCGTATGCGGGCGAGCGGGTCAACGCCGTCGGAGACGGTGAGGGCGACGCGCCCGTCGCGCGCGTCATCACCACCATGCCGCACGTCAAGTATCTGAAAATATCGGATGGCTGCTCCAACCACTGCACCTACTGCCTCATTCCGAAAATTCGCCGCAAGTACCGCTCTTATCCGATGTAGCGGCTCATCGAAGAGGCAGCCTCGCTCGGGGAGACGGATGAGCTCATTCTCGTTGCACAGGACACGACGCGCTACGGCGAAGACCTCTACGG
>CAMWQK010000072.1 GCA_947176445.1 uncultured Clostridia bacterium
TTTCGGGGCTTTTGAGCGTGCCGTCGTAGTCGGACATGAAAATTTTATATTTCATCAAAGTTCTTCCTCGAAATACTTCTTGATGCGCGCCGCAAGCTCTCTGCCGATACCGGGCACGTCTGCAAGTTCCTCTTCGCTCGCGCGCATGAGCTTGTCGATCGTGTCGAACTTCTGCATGAGCGCGATCCGCTTATTCTTACCGATCCCCTCCACCCCGTCAAGCACGGAGGAGAGATTGCGCTTGCTGTGCAGGCTGCGGAAATAGGTGATGGCAAAGCGGTGCGCCTCGTCGCGGACGCGCTGTAACATTTTGAGCGAGTAATCCCGCCGATCGATCCTGACGCTCTCGTCGCTCCACAGCGTGAAGATCTCCTCTTCCTTTTTTGCGAGCGAGACGAGCTCGATATCCTCGATTTGCAGCTCGTCGAAGATCTCCTTGACCGCGGAGAGCTGCCCCTTGCCGCCGTCGATGACGATGAGATCGGGTTTTTGAAACCGTTCCTCTTCGTCCGTGCCCAGCTTGGAAAGCCGCCGAAGCAGCACTTCTTTGAGGGACGCAAAGTCGTCCGCCCCCTCCACCGTTCTGATCTTGAAGCGGCGGTATTCATATTTATCCGCCTCGCCGTCGGTGAACACGACCATACTGCCCACCTTGTCCACGCCCGAAATGTTGGAGATATCGTAACACTCGATACGGCGCGGATAGCGTTTGAGCGATAAGAGCTTTTTGAGACGCTCGCATGCGCCCTGCGTCATGTCGTTTTTATGTTCGATGGCGGACACCGATTTTTCGAGGTACTCCTTCGCGTTGCGCGCCGCCATGTCTGCAAGTTCCTTCTTGACGCCGAACTTCGGGCGGGTGACTTCGAGTTTTCTGCCCGTCTTTTCCGCCGCGTACGCCTTCAACAGCTCGTCGTCCGTCTCTTCTAAGAGAATGATCTCGTGCGGGAACTCGTGCGCCGTGTAGTACTGAATGAGGAAGCTCAAAAAGCCCTCCTCCGCCTCGGCTGCGCCTTCCTGTACGGGAAAGCTCCGCCCGCCCTGCATCATGCCCTTGCGCGTCACGAGCACGCTCGCGCAAGCGTACAGCCCGTTGGTGTTGAATGCCCAGATATCCGCGTCCACGTCGCGCGGCATAGCCGTGATCCGTTTAAGTTTGAGCCGCGAGAGCATGCTTATCTTTTCGCGGTACTCCATGGCGAGCTCAAACTCCTCGCTCTCCGCAAAGGTGCGCATCTTCTCCTCTAAAACCGCCTCCGCCTCTTCATAGTTGCCCGAGAGAAACGCGACCGTCTTTTCGATCCGCTCGCGGTACTCCTCTTCGCTGCAAAGGTGCGCGCAGGGTGCGGGGCAGCGCTTCAAGTGATATTCAAGACAGGGCTTTTTGGCATTCGCCCCGATGGCGACGCCGCACGTTCTCACGCCGTACACCGAGGACGCGATATCGAGAATATCTTTACAGCGAATACCGCCCATGAACGGACCGAAGTACTTGCCGTCCTTCTTGACGCGGCGGGTGATGGAGAGCCGCGGGAACGCCTCCTTGGTGTGCACCTTGATATAGGGATAGGTCTTGTCGTCCTTTAAGAGAATGTTGTACTTCGGCTTGTGCTTTTTGATGAGGTTGTTTTCGAGCGCGAGCGCGTCTACCTCGGACGGGGTCACAATATACGAAAAGTCGGCAATACAGTCCACCATTGCCTGCACTTTATCCGTTTTGAGTGTGGAATGGAAGTACTGACGGACGCGGTTTTTTAAGACGCGCGCCTTGCCGACGTAGATCACCGTGCCCTGCTTGTCGAGCATGATATACACGCCCGGACTGTCGGGCAGCAGTTTGAGTTTTTCCCGTATGATGCTCATCGCGCCTCTTTGCGTATCCTCAAATTCCGATACACAATTATTATACACGCTTTTTGCATTTTTTTCAAGAACTTAGCGCACCTTTTTTTCAATAACCCAAAAACTCGACGCCCTTCAACAGTACGTCGTTCACGACCTCGTTGACAAGCTCGTAGAAAATGATTTTCCCGTGCCGATCGGCGCGCACGAGCCCCACGTCCTTCAAAAAGCGCAGCTGGTGGGAGACGGTCGTCTGGTTGATATCGAGCACGCGCGAAATATCGGTGACGCACATCTCGGAGATGGCGAGCGCGGATAAGATCCGCAGCCGCGTCTCATCCGAAAAGATGGAAAAGAAGCGCACGAGGGCGGTGAGAATTTCCCCCTGCGGCACGTAGTCCTCCACCATGCTCATCGTGCGGCGATCGAGAAGTAATGTTTCCGTCATATCAAGTCCTCCTTTTAACCAGAGAATTCCAAACACGAACTCTATTTTCAGGCTAAATTTTGGCTAATACGGCGTTAAGCCCGCTTGCCGTGCCACCCAGCACGCCTGCGCGGTCTTGCCTTGTCTAATCTCAAAATTTAGCTCTGAAAATTGCGAAGCACCCTCGCGTACGGATTTTGCGATGATTTGTGTTTGTAGCGACCGAGGCGTACAAAGACGTACACCGAGCGGAGCTACGGACGCAAAGCGCGCAAAATGCGCCGCGCGGGAGAGTTGAGGTTTAGAATTTTCTGGTTTATGAAAGTATAACATATGTGTCCGCGCGCACGTTGCAACCATTGCACGAATACGGGCGAAATGCGTCGAATATGACAATAAAAAAAGAGCTACGGAAAACCCGCAGCCCTTTCTTTTTCAAAATATGTCTCGCGAGGAAAACCACGCTTTTCCGCTGCGAGCCTCAATTTGCCAAAAACTTTTGGCTTATTGTCTGTTGTTGAAGAATGACAACAACTTAAACGCCGCAGATAGGTTAATTTCCTCGAACGATTTGTTTTGCCGACCTTGCAAAACAAATCGTTCGAAAATTATTCGAATATGATAATATTTCCGTCCTTCGTCACAATACCGTCGGAGCAAATCACTTCGTCGAAGCCCATCGGAAACCGCCAGAAATCTTCCTTCGGAAGATCCAGCCAAGCCTGCACCGTGCCGAGGAACTTGAATTCCGTGATCTGACTGTTTGTGACAAACGCGCCGATTTCGATCTTCCCCACGCCGAGGGTGAGCGTCACCGAAGTGAGCTGCGGCGACGTGCCGAAGAATGCGTTGCTCACGATCGTGTACTTCTCCCCCTGAAAATCATCGGGCAGAACGATTTTGCTCTGACCGCCGACGTAGCCGACAAGCTCGATCGCCTCGCCGCTATCGTAGAAGAGGAAGCCGTCGTCCGTCACGGTAAACTTGCTCGCCCCTTCATCGGGCTTGTAGAGATTGACAGCGCCTGCGGCAATTCCGCCGAATGCGTCGCTCCCCGCCTCCAATTCGAGCGAAGAGCCGTTGCAGATCTCCACGAGCGAATAGCACTCCGAAAAGGCGAGATTGCCGATCGTCTCGACCGTGCTCGGAAGGCTCACACGACGCAGCGTCTTGCACGCGCCGAACGCGCGGTCGCCAATCCGCACGAACCCGTCGGGCAGCGAGAGCTCATAGAGCGCAGTGCACCAGGCAAACGCGCGCTCGCCGATACTTTCAAGCCCGTTACCGAAGGAGACGCTCTTCAAGCTGAGACAGCCGAAAAAGGCATCCGCCCTGATCTCCTTCACCCCGTTCGGGATACTCATCTGTGTAAGCGCGGTACAGTCCCAGAACACGCCCGTGCCGAGCGACTGCACGCTCGCAGGCAGATCGACCTCGGTGATACCCGAACACTTCGCAAACGCGTTGTCGCCGATCTCCGTGAGGCTATCAAAAAACAGCATTTCGTTTAAGTTCGGGCAGGCGAAGAACGCACTGCTCCCGACCGTTTCAATGCTCCGCGGGAAATAGACGGTCTTCACCGACTTGTTTCCGCTGAACGCACTTGTTCCGACCGCCGTGACGGGCAACCCTTCGTACTGATCGGCGATGACGACGTCTTCGCTCACGCAGTCGCTCCCGTCGAATACATAGTAGGAAGTTACGGTATCATTCTCATAGACGGGACGGTATGTAATGCCTTCGCTCGGCTCGGGCACGCCACATTCTATGCAGCTGCCGTCTTCGAACATATGCGGCAACATGCGAATGCGCTCGTGCGGCTTCAACACTTCACCGCAGGTGAGGCAGTATTCTTCGTCCGTCAGTCCGAGTTGGGTACACGAGGGCGAAGTCCCGTCGCGCACGTCGGCGGTATGCCGAACGCCGAGGTTTTGTTGCTCAATCAGCACCTCACCGCAACGCGAGCAGTGCTTGCCCTCGGTGAGTCCCTCCACGGTGCAGCTCCCCTCTACCGCAGGATCGACGACCTCGATATGCCCCGCATAGATGACGCCGTTGAGCACCTTTCCGCACGAACAGGAGGAAATTCTCAGCCCGTTCTCCGTGCAGTTCGCCTCTTTTACGACCTCCCACTTCCCGTAGGAATGGACGTGCTCGCAGGCGGAAAGCCCGAATGCCAAAAACAGCGCGCACGCTGCAAACGCAAGCAAAAATATCGCTCTTTTCCGCATAGGCTCTCCTCCTTCTTTTTTAATTTTATTGTACAATAATTAACGGTCTGCTGTCAATACAATCAACTAAATCGAGCGGATTATTTGATACTTTCGACCTCGTAGCCCGCCTCCGTGACCGCAGAGATGAGCGCCTCGTCGCTCACGTCCTTTGCAAGCGTCACGACGGCTTGCTTCTTTTTAAGATCGACCTCCGCGCCGCTCACGCCCTCGACCGCCTTCAACGCGTCGCCCACGTGCTTCACGCAGTGCGCACACATCATGCCCTTTACCTTCAATGTCTTTGTCATACTATCTTCTCCTTTTAATTGATTTCTTAAAAAACCCGTCAGCCGCAGGGCGTTGCCCACCACGCACAGCGAGGAGAGGCTCATTGCCGCCGAGGCGATCATGGGATTGAGCGTGACCCCCGCAAACGCCAGCGCACCCGCCGCGAGCGGAATGCCGATACAGTTGTAAAAGAACGCCCAGAACAGATTTTGTTTGATGATGCGCATCGCCTTTTTCGAGAGTGCAAACGCGCGCACCGCCGCACGCAGATCGCCGCTGACGAGCACGATATCCGCACTCTCGATGGCGACGTCCGTACCGTTTCCCATCGCGATCCCGACGTCCGCTTCCTTCAAGGCGGGGGAGTCGTTGATGCCGTCGCCGATCATCGCAACGCACCCCTTTCCGCCGTGGCGGGGCGCAGCCTTCTGCTCCTTAATGGCGGCGAGCTTGTCCGCAGGCAACACCTCGGCGTTTACGAACTCCGCGCCGATTCCCGCCTGCTCCGCGATGTATCCCGCCACCGCGCGATTGTCGCCCGTGAGCATGTGCGGCGCGATGTTGAGCCGTTTGAGACCCGCAACCGCCTCTATACTGCCCTCTTTGAGCGTATCGGCAAGCGCAAACAGGGCGAGCACGCGCTCCCTGTCAAAGAGAAAGAGCACCGTCTTGCCCTCGTTAGAGAGCGCCTCGAACTGCCCGCGCCGCTCTTCCCACGAAACACGTATATGTTCGAGCAACTTATCGTTGCCGAGGTAATACGTTTTTCCGTCGACCGTGCCCCGCGCGCCCATTCCCGTGAGATATTCGACGTCCCCGCACTCCCTGCCGCCGCCGCAGAATTCCACAA
>CAMWQK010000073.1 GCA_947176445.1 uncultured Clostridia bacterium
GTATTCGCCCGCACGAGCCTTCCCTGGGAACAGCCCGCACGCGTGGAGTACGTCAACGGGGCGGCGGCGCAGAAGGCAAAAGCAGAACGCGAACGCAATCTCAAACATGAACGAAAAGATCACGACAAGAGCGCATAAGATGAAAATAAGAAAGCCCGCGTTCCGAACAGTTCGGAACGCGGGCTTTTTTCTGAAAACAATTCATGCAAGCGTGATATACTCTAATTTTTTCTTATAATTTTCCTCGTAGCACTGTTTCCATTCTTCTTCGGCGCGGCGCTTCATATCGGCAATGCGCTCGCTCTTTTTGAGCGTCTCGTCCGCATAGACCGCGGGCAGAATGTTGATACGCAGACGCTTGATGTGTCCCCGCTTATTCTTGCGGAAGGTGCAGAAGACGGGCAGCACGGGCACGCGGTATTTGACGGCGTAGAAGAACGCGCCGTCCTGCATGGGGCGAGGCTTCTGATAGTTGACCCACATCGCGTGCTCCGCATAGAAATTGACGATCGAGCCCTCTTTGAGCCGCGTCTCCATCTCCTTTAAGAGAATGCGCGTCGCCGCAAGGTTCGGGGTGAACGCCCACATTCCGCCGTGACGCATGATCGCGCCGCCAACCCCCGTCTTGTTGTTTTTCGGACCCATCGTGTGATACGATTTCATGTGCCCGATCGCCTGCCGCACCATGAGCGTATCGAGAAAGGCGAAGTGGTTGCAGACGCTGATCGCGCCCTGTTTTTTGAGCGCACGGCGGTTCTTCTTCCCCGTCACCTTCGCCCCGTAGGTGACTTTGAGGAGTATGGGACCGAACACACACATGATAACGCGGAGAAACGTTTCGGCGATCTTTCCGAAAAATTTCTGGCGGTACGGGTACTTCTCCGTCGGCATGCTCCACTTTGTGCCGAAGGGGATATACTCGTAGGTAAACCGGCGATGCGCTTCGAGCGTCGCCTGTATTTTATCCCGCTGTTCGATTTTTCCGCGCTTCTGCTTCATAGGCTCATTGTATCCCTTTCCGCAAAAATTGTCAAGAACTTAAATGTGAAAAAATGATGAACGCAGCGGAGCATGTGCTCCGCTGCGCCGCATATAAAATTCAGTTTCCGTCAACCGTTGCGGTACGTTCCCGCGCCGTCCGAAGGCGCGGCGTAGATATCGAACTCCCCGTCGAGATCGAAGGTTTCGCCCGCGTCGAATGCGGCGAGCTTGGAGACGGACACCTCGTACGCCGTCATCGTGACCGTTTCGCTGTCGCTCAGCTTCTTCTGATATTCGCGGCTCTGAATGCGCCCCGAGAGCGCGATCTTATCGCCCACCTTCAGGTTCTGCACGAAGCGCGCGTTACGTCCCCAGGCAATGCAGGGAATGTAGTCGGATTTATTATAGGCACGGTTGACCGCGACGAGAAGATCGGCGATCTCGCGGTTGAAGGGCGTCGTGCGATAGATGGGCGGCTTGCAGATATACCCCGAGAGAACGATGGAGTTGGGGTTCATCGCCGCCGTACCCTCGACGAGCTCGCGCACGAACACCGTGAGCATGAGCCGCGATCTTCCGTTTTCGAGCTTGTTATAGCTGCGGAACTGACCGAGCGCGCAGATGACACTGCCGATTTTCAGATCGTTCCCGCGAATGAGCCGCTCCGAGATGGTCACGGGCAGAATATCCGCCTGCCCGGAAAGACGCATGACGCGCACATAAAACTCGTAAAATCCCTCTCCGTACACCTCGTGCGAGAAAGTCGCTTCCGAGATGATTTCGCCCATAAAGTAAACCTTGTTGTTCTTTTCCGTGCTGTAATCCATATATACCTCCGGTATTTCTTTTTGTTTTTCAGATTGCCGAAACTGTTAAGCGTCGCCGCTGGGGAACTGCCGCCCCGTGGCGTCGATCGTGTAATTGTCCTTATAGATGAGCTCCCCGATGGGCACGAACTCGAATCCGCGCGCACGCAGTGTGTCGAACACGATGGGAAGCGCTTCCGCCGTATGTAAGCCGTTGTTGTGGCAGAGAATGATCGATCCGCTCTTTACCCGCTCGACGATGCGCGATGCGATGTCCGAAGCGGTCAGATCCATCCAGGCGAGGGCGTCCACGTCCCACTGAATGGTGTATAACCCCATCGCCTTCGCCGTGTCGACGAGCAGATCGTCGTAGTCGCCGAAGGGCGCGCGGAAGAGCGTGACTTCCTTGCCTGTGATCTCCGAGATCGCCTGCGACGAGGTCGTAAGCTCGTTCTTGATCTCCGTCTCGCTCTGCTTGGACATATACGCGTGCGTCGCGCTGTGCGTGCCAATCTCGTGCCCCGCCTCGCTGATTTTTTTCAGATATTCGGGATACTTTTTCGCCCAGAATTCCACCGTGAAGAAGGTCGCCTTGACGTGCGCCTCGTCGAGATGCTGCAAGATCTCGTCGGTATAGTCCACGCCCCAGGCACAGTCGAAGGAGATGGCGATCTTGTTATCGCTCCGCTCCACGCTGTAAATGGGGAGCGATCGCGTGCCGCTCCAATACACGGCGGACGCACCCGCCGCCCCTGCCGTCAGTGCGCTCACCGTCAAAAGCAGCGTGAGCGCCACGGCAAGCAGAACGTATTTCAGACGAAAAGTGATAAAACGCATATAGCACCTGTATCCTATCATAGTGTCGGTTGGAATAATTTGGAAGACTTTGACGAAGTTTGGCAAGTATCGTCGAAAACCTCTTTTTCTCCTTCCGACCACTCTATCCTATGGCTTTTTCATGCGGATTATGCCGAAATCGGGAAGTTCTACCACGAGTAGAGCGGCTTTTTTTGCGAGTAGAGCGAATTTCGGTTGCAGTGGAAACGCCCGTTCAAACAATAGACGGGGAATTCCGCGAAATAGGGTGTAAATCGGGGCAAACCGTGGTAAACTATGAGTACGATAGCAGTGCAGCGGAGCACTCCCGCCCCTGCATGAGTACATCGACATCATCAAATGGAGATAAGGAGAGTTTTATTGATGAATACGTTTGATATCTTTGTTGATTCTTCCGCGAACATTCCCGCAGAGACGGTGAAGGCGAAGGACATTAAAATCATACCCTATATCTGCAACGTGAACGGCTTCGACCGCCTTTGCTACGAGGACGGACTGCCCTTCCGCGAGCTTGCAAAACAGTTCTACGACGAAATGCGCGAGGGCGTGCCCGTATCCACCTCGCTCGTGAGCGAACAGCGCATTATCGACGCGATGACGCCCTCTCTCGAAGCGGGAAAGGACGTTTTGATGGTGACCATCTCCTCGGGCATCAGCGGCACTTACGCACAGGCAAACAACGCGAAAAAGGCGCTGGAAAAGGCGTATCCGAAGCGCAAGGTCGTCATCTGCGACAGTGCGAACGCATCGCTCGGCGAGGGCTTACAGGCGCTCAAAGCGGCGGATCTGCGCGATATGGGCGAGAGCATCGAGACGTGCGAAAAGCGCCTCAAAGAATCCGCCTATCAGTATCACAGCTACTTCACGGTGGGCGACCTCAAATATCTGAGAAAGGGCGGCAGAATTTCCGCGGTTGCGGCGATCGCAGGCTCGATCCTGAGTATCAAGCCCATTCTCCGCGCCGACGGCGGCGACAGCGCAAAGATCACCTTCTTCTCCAAGGAACACGGTAGAAAGAAGGCGCTCTCCGCTCTCGTGCGCGCGTTTGACGAGCACGCCGTGCACCCCGAATTGCAGACGGTCGCCATTGCGCACGCCGACTGCGAGGAAGAGGCGAACGCCCTTGCCGAGACGCTCAAAGAGCACGGCGCACGCGACGTGATTGTGGAATACTACGATATCTGCACGGGCGCACACGTAGGTCCCGGCACGATCGCGCTCTTCTTTACGGGCGAAGACCGCCGCAAGACCGCGGCCGCTACGGAGCGTGCAACCGCAGGCAAGACCGTTCCTTCCCGCAACTGATTTTTGATATGACAAAAGCCCTCTCGCAGAATTGCGAGAGGGCTTTTTATTTTTTTTCTGTCATACCGCGCTTGTCGGCTTTCCGTATACGTTCTTTTTCTCAACACTTGTAATAGTCAGCAAATACGTGTCTTTTGCACCTGCTTTCAACAGTGCGTCTGCAACGGCGGAAGAGGTCGCGCCCGTCGTCAGCGTATCGTCGATGATGATCACGGACTTTCCCTTGACCGCCTTCCTATCGGATACGCGGAATACGCCTTCGAGGTTCTTTTCCCGTTCCCGCCGCCCGAGTGATTTTTGTTGCGGCGTCTCCTTCGGCTTTTCAACCGCCTCTAAGAGTTCCCTGCCCGATCGACGGGCAAGCTCCTTTACCAGCAGGCGGGACTGATTGTATCCGCGCCGCTTCTCCGCCCGCTCCGTCATGGGCACATAGGTAACGGCGCACTCCTGCGGGAACGCGCTTTTAAGCAGCGGCTCGGCGATATCCGCCAGCGTGCGGTATAAGTACTTTTCGCCCTTCTTGAAGCGCGAGACAAGCCGCGCCGCCTCGCCCTCATGCGTAAAACAGGAGCGCGCAAACCGCACCGTGAGCGGCTTTTCCTTGCAGTCGAGGCAAGTTCCCTCCTCTTTGACCTTTCTGCCGCAGAACGGGCAGATGCTGCCTAAATTGTACGGGAGCGACCTGTTGCACGGCGTACAGACGCGCTCGCCGCCGAACACCTCTCTGCCGCACACGTCGCACGTGAAGTTATGCGTATCGTCGTACCGTCTGAGTTTTGTTTTCAGCGATACGAACAGATCACCGAGCTTTTTCATACCCCGCACCCCATAAAAAAGGCGGCTACCGTGTAGCCGCCCTGCGCTTGATTAGAAATCGTCGTCATCGCCCTTTTCGTCGTCGTCATCGTCGTCATCTTCGCCGGCAAGCGAATAGATTTCATCGCCCGTAACGTAGTCGAGGTCTTCCTCTTCGTTGGGATACTCCTCTTCTTCCTCTTCCTCGAACTCCTCTTCGAACTCTTCGTCGAAGCTCTCGTCGATCTCGCCGATCTCCCCGTCGAACTCTACGTCCGAATCGTCGTCGAGATACTCGCGCCATTCGTCGTCCTCTTCGGGATCGGGCTCTGCGTCCTCTTCGTACTCGGCTTTCTTGCGGCCGCTGTCGCACATCTTTTCACCGGCGCGCATCATCTTTTCACCGCAGACGGGGCAGAGCTCGCTTGCGATCTCTTCCTCTTCGTCCTCGATCTCGTCTATATCCGTCGGAATGCCCTTCATCTCTTTGAGGCAGATATCGCAGTACTCCTGCTTCTCTCCGTCGATATAATTGAGTTCGCAACGCGGACATTTTACATAACGTACCATTGCCTTTTTCCTCCTTCCCGATCGCCCGCCGATCTGTCTCCGTGGCAGGCTAATAAATTATATTAGTATTTATTTTTTTTGTAAACCGTTTTTTTATGCGTTTTCGGAAAAAGTCAAAAATTTTTTCTGTTTTTTTGAAAAAAATTGCTCCCGCCGTATTCCAGCGGGAGCTTATCGCTTTTTCTGCCGTTTATTCGTTGCCCTCTTCTGGTGCTTCGGGAGCGTCTGCGGGAACTTCTTCATTCTACGTCGGCGCTTCCGCCGTCTCGGGGGGCACCCTGTGACTTATACACAACTACGCGCAC